>CANSYK010000018.1 GCA_947651225.1 uncultured bacterium
GAGTACCTTTGGCAGTATAATATTACTTGATTATTAATGCAATGCTGTACTAGTGCTTTCCTATAAGGACAAGCTATTAAATCAGGATGGTTACAAGGTTAGCAGCATCAATTCTTTTTTGGTGGCGGCAAATTCCTTTTTTGAATATATGGGCTGGCTTGATTTGAAGGTAAAAACCTATAAAGTACAACAGGAAACATTTTGTCCAGAGAATAAGTTCCTTACAAAAGAGGAGTATTACCGTCTTGTAGAGACAGCAAAAGAAACAGGAAAAATCCGGCTGTCAATGATTTTACAGACAATCGGCGCTACAGGAATTCGTGTTAGTGAACTGGAAGCAATCACTGTGGCATCCGTGCGGAATAATTCAATTGTTATTCATAATAAGGGAAAAATAAGGAAAATTCTTCTGCCAGATGGATTAAGAGAGAAGCTGCTTTGTTATATTGGGAAGAATGGAATTAAAAAGGGAGCTGTTTTTTGCACTGCTTCGGGGAAGGCAGTCAACCGTAGCAATATCTGGCGGGAAATGAAGGCACTCTGCAAAAAGGCGAGTGTCTGTGAGAGCAAGGTATTCCCGCATAATCTGAGACATCTTTTTGCCACCGTTTTTTATGGAATCAAAAGCGATATCGCAAAACTGGCAGATATCCTTGGGCACAGCAGTATTGAAACAACGAGACTTTATATCAGGACAACCGATAAAGAGCACAGGGAGCAGCTTAATCAGATGGAGCTTGTGCCCTTGTGGTGATGATAAAATATATTGTCCGTTCTGATGTGTTGGAAAAATTTAGAAGAAAGTTTTGTTGATATGCTGCGCATGCCTGGCACAATTACTCAGACAAAAAAGGCGCTGCCTTTGTCAGCCTGAATGGAGAAAGCTAAAAAAACTGTATGCAGCCTGCATACAGTCCTTACAACATAATGATTATTATGTGCTGCTCTACCAGGTTTCAGCAAGGGCTAAAATTGCAGACTAAGCCGGTAAAACTGCCTGCCAAAAACCAATAACAGTACCCCAAAATAATTATGTCATACTGCCAGAAAAGCCCCGATTAATGGGTGTTTCAGCCAACTTACCAGATACAATATGTACGAGATTCCATGATGTTTCTAAAAGACAGCATTCGGAAACCCAAAGCTTTCCTTACAGACAGGACAGAACTTTCATGGCTGTCCCCTGTAAAAACACCAGATAATGAAAAATCAGAAAAAATCCTTGAAATACAAAGAATTCCGTGTTACAATGGCATATGTATTTGGATAACATAATAATCATTATGTTGTATGGGGTACTGTTGTCGGCTGTGTTGGCATGCGTAGCCGGGAGGCAGCCCCGCATTCAGCGGAAATATGAAGACAGCAGTAGATTGTGATGGATAATTTTGTTTTCTTATATATTCATACGTGTTACTTGCCGCAAGGTGTTTTCCGCAATTTTTTGGCAGTAAGGAACGGAACTGTCCAGAGATAGGCTAATTAAGAGGCGTAAGCTGTTTTGGCGGTTCCTGAGAAAGCTGGTGGTCAGATTGGTAGACGAAGATATGCGGCATGATTTTTTGCCATTGCCGTTTGAATCGGAAATGCAAAAAGCTACGCATGACATAAGGATGTCCTTGGAGTTATTTCCACATAATCGGCATGCTTATGATGTGATCTGTCATTTATTAAAGAGGAAAGGAAAGGCTGCAGTCATTCATCCCACAGGAACCGGAAAGTCTTTTATTGCGTTTCGCCTTGTATTTGACAATCTACAGGCAAGGATTCTCTGGCTGTCTCCAAGCGAATATATTTTTCGGACACAGGTAGAAAGCCTAAGAAAAAGCCTATTTGGAGTGGAAAATCGGAGAAAAAATTTGGCAGATTTAGAAATAGAAAATCAGAGGAAAAGTCTGCCTGATTTGGAAAAGGAAAAAGAGAGAACTTTAAGGCGGATGGCAGAAGGGCTGGAATTTATGACATATTCCCGGCTGATGCTTTGCGCAGATTCTTTTTCTGAAAAAAAACTGGATTATATTATCCTGGATGAGTTTCACCGCTGTGGGGCTTCGGAGTGGGGGAAGGGAGTACGGAAGCTTCTTTTAGAACACCCAGAAGCAAAGATTTTAGGGCTTTCTGCTACAAATGTGCGCTACCTTGACGGACAAAGGGATATGGCAGAGGAACTTTTTGCGGGCTGTGTTGCCTCAAAAATGACACTTGGGGAGGCTGTGGCAGAAAAGATACTGCCAGCGCCATGCTATGTGATTTCCATGTATTCTTATCAAAAGGAGCTGGAGCATATAGCGGAGCGTGTGAAGAACGGCAGGGATTCCTCTTTAAGGCGGCAGAATGAAGAACTGCTGGAAAAGCTGCGCAGAAGTTTAGAACAGGCAGATGGTCTGGAAACGGTTTTTGGAAGGCATATCAAAAACAGGCATGGGAAATATATTGTTTTTTGTTCTGGGAAAAGTCATATGGAAGAAATGATTTCCCATGTAGGGGAATGGTTCAGCCTTGTGGATAGAAAACCACATATTTACAGGGTTTCCTTTGATGATTCCGGTGCAGGAAAGCAGTTTGAAGCGTTCCAGAAAGATGAAGGCAGTCATTTAAAGCTTCTATTCTGCATTGATATGTTAAACGAAGGCGTGCATGTGGAAGGCGTAGACGGGGTAATCCTTTTGCGTCCGACAGTTTCGCCAACGCTTTATTTACAGCAGATTGGCCGTGGGCTTGTTGCAGGTAGGGGGAGGGAAGAACAACCTGTTATATTTGATGTTGTCAATAACTTTGAAAGTCTTTCTTTGGTTGATTCCCTTCAAGGGGAGTTTGAACAGGCTCTGGCTTTTCTACAGTATACAGGGGAAGAAAAGACAGAATGCCAGAATACCTTTCAGGTGATTGATGAACTGTTAGACTGCCGGAAACTTTTTCGTACCATCTGCCAGAATCTTTCTTCTCCGTGGGATGTGTATTACCAGGAGGCAGAAGCTTTCTATAAAAAGGAAGGCCATCTTGAGGTGAAGAAACGGTATGTCACGGAAAGTGGTTTGAGCCTTGGCTCATGGATTCTGACGCAGAGAAGAGTACGTGCAGGAACTGTGGCTGGGAATTTAAGTGAGGAACAGATAAAAAGGCTGGATGCCATTGGAATGCGCTGGAAAGACAAAAGGACAGAGAAGCTTGAAAAAGGGCTGGCAAAACTAGAACAGTTTGTGTCAGAAAATGGCCATGGAGATGTCAATTTACAGTATGTAACAGAAGATGGGTTTCCGCTTGGGAAATGGCTCTGTAATATGCGTTCTAAGTATAGAAAGGGCAATTTGGAAGAGGAAGCGGTCGAGAGTCTGGAAAAGGCAGGCATAGTCTGGGATGTTGGGAAATATCGTTGGGAGATATATTACAAGGCAGCAGAGGAGTATAAAAACTCTTTTGGTGATTTGGAGATTCCATGCAGCTATGTGACAGAAGATGGGAAGAAGCTTGGTGTATGGCTGAATAACCAGAAAAGCAGTTATAGGAAAAAATATCATTTGGTTTCTGGCACTGTCAGAGAGACGGAATATACAGACCAGTGCAGGCATTCAAAAGAAATAGGGCATGGTTTTGCGGAGAAGCACAGGCTGGCAGAAGAAAATAGTTTTACAAAGGAGCAAGTTCAAAAATTAGAAGCTCTTGGCATCCGCTGGGAGGAGAAGTCAGAAAGCAACTTTGAAAGGAAATACCAGATTGCCAGAGAATATTACAAAGAGCATGGAAATTTAGAAATGCCATCCACTTTTGTGTATAAAGGGGAAAACCTTGGAAAGTGGCTGAATGAACTCAGGCTTGCCAGAAAGAATACAGGCTCGCAGAATCTGACCAAAGAAAAAGTACAGAAGCTTGACCAGATTGGCATGGTCTGGGAAAAGAAGGATTCATGGGAGTATCGTTGCAGGCTTGCAAAAGAGTATTTCAAAAAACATGGGAATCTGGAGATTTCGCAGCAGTATGTAACAGAGGATGGCATCTGGCTTGGAAAGTGGCTGTACATACAAAGAACACATTATAGAAAGGGTGTTCTTGAGGATTGGAAAAAAGAAGAACTGGATAAACTTGGGATGTGCTGGGAATCTTTCACAGAGTCTGCTTTTGAAAAAGGCTGTAAGGCTTTGGCGGAATATTTTTCTGACAATCCGTCAAAAGAAGTGATAAAGACGATTATTATGCCGGATGGCTACCGTCTGGGTGAGTGGGTTTACCGCCAAAAGAGGAAGAAAAAGGCAGGAAAACTGACAAAAGAGCAGGAGGAACGGCTGGCAGTTCTTGGCGTGGAGTGATGGTTCTGTGAAACTTGGATTATATTTGAAACTCAGGCGGGCATAACTTAGATGAAATTCTGCATTCAATTCATTTTAATCTGGGAGATACAGGTTATTGAAGCAGGGGAAAGAAGGCTGAAAATGGGATCTGACAAGGGCAGGACGAAACCACAGCATTCTGCTGGAAAGGAACAATGTATTTTATGTGGAAGGCTGACAGAAATGGCAAAAAAACGGCCGATTTCCAAGCGGGAGCATTACATAGAAGGCGCTGGACAGCTCTGTAGAAAATGTTATCAGGAACTATATGTGCCAAAGCATAATGCAAATGTGGTGCAGCTTGCCAGTCAGAACATATCAGATAAGTGGTTTTCGTAATTCTTAAATACATTTTGAGGACAGGATACAGTTCCTAAGCAGGGAGGAAAAAGATGGAAGGGATAAAGCACGATGTCACACTGCGTCTGGTCAAGGTAGCAGATGCAGTTTTGATTACTGTCCCTTTTGCTGTGGTATGGCTCTTTTATTATGCAGAAAGGACATGGGCGCCCTTTTATCTGAAAGGGAATTGGGCAGTTATAGGATTATTTCTTTTCCTGTATGCAATGTTTGGGAAAGTATACGATGCTTTTTTGGTCTCTATGAACCAGATGTTTGAATCGGTATATAGCCAGTCATTGGCGGCATTATTTTCTGATTCTGTCATGTATATTGTGAGCTGGCTTCTGACAAAACACCTGCCAAATCCTGTCCCTTTGTTTTTTGTATTTTTCTGTCAGGTTGTTCTTGCCGCTCTTTGGTTTAAGCTTGCAAATAAGTGGTATTACAGCATATTTGTGCCGAAAAAGTCGGCGGTTGTTTATGATATGCGCAGTGGGATGGAAAGGCTTGTGGAGGAATATGGGCTGGCAAAGAAATTTGATATCTGTCTTACAGAGGGTGTGGAAGAGTGTCTTGCAGATATCCATATGTTGGATGGGATGGACGCTGTATTTTTAAGTGGAATCCATAGCCATGACAGAAATATTATTCTGAAATACTGTGTAGAAAAGGGGATTGAAGTTTATGTGATTCCAAGGATTGGTGATACGATTATGAGTGGTGCAAAACAGATGCACATGTTCCATCTGCCCATTTTACGGACAGGCAGATATAATCCGTCCCCAGTCTATCTGGTGGCAAAAAGGCTGGTTGATATAGCGGTTGCACTTGCTGCCGTTATAATACTGTTTCCAGTGTGGCTTATAACGGCTATTGCAGTAAAAGCGGAGGATAGTGGAGATATCTTTTACCGACAGCGCCGCCTGACAAAAGATGGAAAAGCATTTGATGTATTAAAATTCCGCAGTATGAAAATGAATGCGGAAGGGGATGGAATTGCAAGGCTTTCTTCGGGTGAAAATGATGAACGCTTAACAAAGGTAGGGCGTGTTATCCGCAAAGTCCGTCTGGACGAGCTTCCACAACTGCTTTGCATTTTAAAAGGAGATATGAGCCTTGTAGGACCAAGACCAGAACGACCGGAGATTGCCAGACAGTATGAAGAGGAAATGCCGGAATTTCGTTTGCGCCTGCAGGCAAAAGCAGGGTTAACAGGTTATGCACAGGTTTATGGGAAGTATAATACGACACCCTATGATAAGCTGCAGATGGATTTGATGTATATTGCGCATCCGAGTATGGTGGAGGATTTTAGGATTATGCTTGCCACAATGAAGATTTTGTTTTTGGCTGAGAGTACAGAAGGGGTGGAAGAAGGAGCTGTCACAGCAATAGAAGTGAAAGGTTTAGAAAAACAGGGTGATTTAGAAGATACCATTTATCAGGCTGAAAGTGAATATGCGGCAATGCTGCCTGTTAAAACAGCAATGGAAATAGAGAATGTTAATTGTAGCCTACATATTATGAAGAGTGAAAAATATGAAAATAATGATGAATTCAGGAACAGTCCTGCCGTTTTTTCAGATGAGGAGAAGACTTTGTGATAACCTGATAGAAAAAGGATATGAAATTACGGTTAGTGGTTATACAGAAGTTAGTAAAGACTTATTGAAGCAGTATAAGGCGGATTATGTATATATTCCATTATCGCGTGCTGGAATAAATCCTGTTCAGGATTTAAAGGTATTAAGAGCATACTATAAAGAAATGAAAAGGGAAAAGTATGAAATAGTTCATAGCTATACGGCGAAACCTAATATTTATGGTTCAATAGCAGCAAAATATGCTGGCATCAGAAGGATATATCCAACTGTCAATGGTCTTGGATATGCTTTTACAGATGTTGACACAGGAAAGTTGAAAGCAAAGTTTGTAAGGTTTATGATTTCTCTTTTATATAAATGGGGTTTCTCGTGTGCCACCAAAGTATTTTTTCAAAACAAAGATGATGCAAGGGAATTGATCCGGAGAAAAATTATAGATAAGGGTAAATGTGTCCTTATTTCTGGCTCAGGAATTGAACTGGATGCATATCCTTATAGTGAATGTTCTGTTACTCCAATGGTGTTTTTGATTGCAACCCGTCTTTTAGTTACAAAGGGTGTCAGGGAATTTTGTGAAGCTGCAAGAATTGTCAAAAGAAAATATTCTGAAGCAGTTTTTCAGCTAGCAGGTGCATTAGATGATAACCCAGACAGTATTAGCCAGAAGGAGCTTAATTTTTATGTAAAAGAAGGGATTATTCAATATCTCGGTGTAGTCAGGGATATGCCGTCTGCTTTAAAAAAATGTTCTGTATTTGTCCTTCCATCCTTTTATCGGGAGGGAATACCGCATGTTATTTTGGAGGCTATGAGTGTTGGCAGGGCTGTTATAACAACAGACTCCCCGGGGTGTAAAGAAACAGTCAGGGGAGCTGATGAGATGGGAAAAGGGAAAAATGGTTTTCTTATTCCTGCAAAAGACAGTCAGATATTGGCTGAAAAGATGATATGGATGATTGAGCATACAGACAGGGTAAAAGAAATGGGGGAGGAAAGCCGTAGATATGCGGAGGAGAGATTTGACGTTGAAATGGTAAATAAAGTTATGTTGGAAACAATGGGAATTTAACTGTACATATTTTTACAGAATATGTGAAAATATATGGGACATTTCCTCAAAAGAGAAGGGAAAAGCATGAAAAAAGTGAATATCCTTTTATCTGCATTTAATGGAGAAAAGTATATTGAAGAACAAATAAGAAGTATTTTGGCACAAAAGGATGTAAAAATTCATTTGATAATAAGGGATGATGGTTCAACTGACAATACGGTAAAAATAATTAGGTCTATTCAAAAGGAAAATGGAAATAGAATTGATTTAATAGAGGGAGAAAATGTTGGATATCGCAAAAGCTTTTATTTGTTATTATGTGCTCGTGACAAAAATTCGGATTATTATGCCTTTTCAGATCAGGATGATGTATGGATGTCCGAAAAGTTGATTGTTGCAATAAAAAAGCTTGAATGTGAAAATGAAAAATGGTTATATTCTTCAGCCTTAATATTGACTGATAAGAACTTACGAAAAATAAGTTTTAGAAGCCAGAAAAATGTCCGGCAAACTTTGAAATCTTTTTTTATTAGGACAAGACTCTCTGGATGCACTATGGTATTTAAACCAGAACTGGCAGAGATAGCAGGCAACATACAAATTTCAAGTGTAGAAAATGTATCCCTTCCAGATCACGATGCGTTTTTATGTATGATTTCATTGGCGTCTGGTAAAAAAATTATTATTGATGATCATGCATACATATTTCATAGGAGACTGGAAAATTCCGTTACAGCAGGAAGAGGGATTAAAAAAAGGGTATTAGTAGAATATAACCGTATTTTTAAACGGAAAAATAGTTATACTAATGCGGCGTCTATGCTTTTAAAGAAAAAGGATGAAATACAAATCAATGCTGATAATATTTCTTTCCTAAAAAATGTTATGTGGAGTAATAAAAATAGAAAGGCAAGAGTATGTTTATTTTTTGACAAGGAATTTTCCAGTGGCATTTTTGGAGCAGATGCATTGATAAGAATCAAGATCATGCACCGAATATACTAAATATAAGAAAGATGGGAAAAAACAGTTGAAAGTTTTACAGGTAATCGGAGGATTAGGATTTGGCGGAATTCAGTCTATGGTACTGTCTATATTTAGAAATATAGACAAAAATAAAATAATGTTTGATTTCGTATGTTTTCCTGGACAGGAGAAGTATGAGATGTATGATGAAATCGTATCTTTAGGGGCAACCGTGTATGTTTGTCCGCAATACGATATGAAGAATCAAATGGGATTTTTGAGGTGGTGGACAGATTTTTTTAATAAACACAAAGAATACAAGATAGTTCATGGACATTTACGTGGCTCTGCATTTATTTATGTTCCCATAGCAAAGAGAAATGGGTGTATAACAATTGTGCATAGCCATAGCACTTCCAACGGTAATGGGATGCAGGCTGCCATAAAAAATTTGTTACAATTACCAATACGGTTTCAGGCTGATTATTTGTTTGCCTGCTCTGATGAAGCAGGAAAGTGGCTTTTTGGAAAACACGTAATAGATAAGGAAAATTTTAAAATAGTAAAAAATGGAATTAATGGGAAACGCTTTTCTTTCAAAAGGGAAGTAAGAAAACAAATTCGGGAAGAAATGAAATTGGGTAACAGCTTTGTATTGGGGCATGTAGGCAGGTTCATTAAAGCAAAAAATCAACTTTTTATTCTTGATGTGTTTAATGAATTAAAAATAAGAGGGGTGGATTGTAAATTGCTTTTTGTTGGAGGGGGAGATTTAGAAAATGAAGCGAAAGTAAAAACCCAGAAGTATGGATTGGAAAAAGATGTGGTTTTCATTGGAAGAAAGGGCAATACGGAAGATTACTATCAAGCAATGGATGTATTTGTATTTCCTTCTTTATGGGAGGGGTTGGGGATGGTTGCGGTAGAAGCTCAAGCCAGTGGTTTGCCTTGTTTTGTTTCGGAAAGGATTCCCTCAATTGTGGATATAGGTGCTGGTCTTTTTTTTCAGTTAAACTTGGATGCTGGGGTTTCACAATGGGCAGATAGGATATTGGAAAAAAGAGACTATATCAGGAAAGAACAAATACAATTCCTTAGAAGAGCCGGATATGATGCAATTACTATTGCACAAGATATGGAGAAATTTTATCTGAATCTGGATAAAGATGTATACTTATAAGATTGGACAGCACATCTGAATATATGAAAATTATGATTTGAATGCGAAAGAGGATTATCGTTAAACAAATGTGGGATAAGTTAAATAACGGTATAGTAACTATTATGAAAAGACAGGACATATTTTATGAAAAATTTAATAATGATTATGATGGAAACGTTAATTATTTTAGCATATTGCTATAGTAATATATTAGGTATGGTTTTTATGTTAGTGGTGGTCATATGTAAATTGTTTTTTTTAAAAGAGAGAAATATGATTAAATTTTTTGAATTAATGATTATGGCCTTGCCAATGGCATATATTGGGATTGCAGGCATAAAAATGCACCAATTGTTTTCTTGGTATAATGTGTTTTTGGTGTGCTTTTTCATTGCAGTTTTATATAATTACTTATGGAAAGTTTCAATACATCATATTGCAGCTGTACAATTAATTGTAATCTTCTTTTTACTCTTTTTGAATTTGCCCTATTCTGACGATGTTAAGAAGACATTTGTAGAGATGGCTCAAATTTTTATCATGCTTATTCCAATTGTAATGTTCCATTCTGTAAAAAAAAGTTTGCGGATAGGAAAAGCAGAGATTCAGGAACTGATTTCCATGTACGTGAATGTATGTGTTTCTACAGCAATAGCAATGTTGGTTCAATATGTGTTGTATTTTTTTGTACATATACAGATTGGCATCATAGATACTTTTGGCAGTGGGAGAGTATGCTGTCAATGTTTATTTAAAGGCGCAAGCATTCTGCCGATTTTTATGGGGATTGGAATGATTATTCTATTTTTAGATATGTTAGATACGCATATGACAATATCATGTATTTTAGAAATGGTGGTTATTTTTTTAGCAGTTGTGTTGAACAGTTCGCGAACGGCACTTTTTATGATAATTGTTGTGCTTGCATTTGTATGCATGAGACAGATGTTAAAGAGACCTGGTATTAAGCCGCTATTTATAACATTAGTTGGTCTTTTTGCGTCTATAGGAGGAATTCAATATATTATATCACTAAGAAGTGGATTAAATGGTTTTTTGGATGCAAATGGACGGGTTGAAACGTGGATTAATAGCATAAATGTCTGGCTGGCAGATATCAAAAATTTTTTAATAGGTGGGGGGCTTGCGGATGGAAGTATAAAATCACATAATTTTCCCATTCAAACACTAGCACAATGTGGGATTTTAGTAAGCTTAATTGTATTTATCATGATATTTGTATATTTATGGAACAATCGCAAAAACAGATATAAGTATGTTATATGGTTTGTCCTGCTGTCTGGCTTTTTAGTTACAGATTTTTATGCAAATGCATTCACAACTGTTATTTTTATTTTAGTAGATTTGTATGGAACATCTGAGCTTGATGCAACAAGGAAGGAATTATTGATATGAAAAAAACGAAGGAATTAGTTTCAGTGATTGTGCCGGTTTTTAATGTGGCATGTTATTTGGGAAAATGTGTTGAGTCAATTGTAAAGCAAACATATAGGAATTTAGAAATTATTTTGATAAATGATGGTTCTACGGATGAATCAGGGGATTTATGTGATATGTGGGGGAAGAAAGATTCAAGAATCAGGGTTATTCATAAATCGAATGGCGGGTTGGGAGATGCGAGAAACACAGGTATAGAAGCGGCAACCGGAGAGTATATACTTTACGTGGATAGTGATGATTGGCTTGAATTAAATTTCTGTGAAGTAATGTTATACAGAATACAAAAGGGAGGATGTGATGCATGTGTATGTGGGTACAGAGAGGTTTGTGATGATGGAAAGGTTATGAAAATAAAAAGTGAGGAAAATAGGATTTATTTGGGACAGGAGCTTTTAAATGACATATTGGAAGAAAAGGTTTGTTTTTCTTATTCTGTATGGAAGTTTATGTATAAACGAAAAAACATATCGTTTATAAAATTTGATGTGGGTGTTTATTTTGAAGATGTTACTTTTTTAACGAAATTTTTATTGCAAGATTTACGTGTGTCAGTGGAGTCAAAGGTTTTATATAATTATCGTGTGAATGAAAAAAGCATAACAAGGCAGACGTTAACAAATAAGCATGTAAAAGACTATATCGGAGCTGTATATAGTCAGTTTTGTATGCTTCAGAAAGCTGGATGTTTTAAAAAATCAGGAGGATATTACTGGAGAGCGTTGTTGTATTTGAAATATCATGTATATGTGGAGGGCAGGGACAAGTTCATGCTACAGGCTATTAAAAATGCATTATGTATGGTTCCGTTAAAGCGCAAGGAATTAGATATTAAAACCAGATTTAAAATAGATGCTTTGTTATATGCTATGCCGTTTTGTGTTTTATATAAGTCATTGAGGTAGAAAATGAAGAAAAAAAGTGTGATTATAAATCAGTATCGTGGTGGTTTGGGAAATCAGATGTTTCAGTATGCATTTGGTTTAAATTTGGAAAAGCAGGGAAAGAAAGTCTTTGCCGATACATCATGGTATCATGAAAAAAATTGCTTAAGAGAAGGGTTTCGCTTAGGGGAGGTATTTCCTTTTGTTCAGTTAAATGATGTTGAGAAAGATGTTAGTATATTTTATCGGTATTCTATTCGCAGAGGGATTGGCACAAAAATAATAAACAAGATTTTTCCATTTACTAGAAAAATTTATTTGGAAAAGAGGGAATTTTTATATGACATAAAGGCATTACAGACATCAAAAAGGGCAGTATCCGGTTATTGGCAGTGTTATAGATATGTTCATAATGTTTCGCAGGAATTGAGAAAGCAGTTTACTTTTGCACAATCTTTGCCGCATGAAATGCAGGATTTGTTAGCTGGAATAAAAAACAGTTCTTCTGTATTCCTTCATATTCGTGGAGGAGATTATATAAAACAGCCACAAGTTTATAAGCTGTATGGAAATATATGTACAAAAGATTATTATAAAAAGGCCATTGCTATGATGAAAATGAAATTGCACAGTCCTTTGTTTTTTGTATTTACAAATGATAGGCCATATGCAAAATCTATTATTACTGAGACGGATGACATATATTTTATATCGGATTTTATAAGTAGACCTTATGAAGGTTGGTTAGATTTAATGATGATGTCAAAATGTAAGCATGCTATTATTGCTAATAGTTCATTTAGTTGGTGGGGAGCATGGTTGATAGAAAATAGAGATAAAATAGTAATAGCTCCTGAAAAATGGTTAAATAGGAAGCAGGATTTTGATATTTGTGAGCCGGATTGGATTAAAATGTAAATTAAAAGAAAATGATGATATAGGGCTTGCGGAAAATGAATTTTAAGGGGGATACAATATGCTTAATTCAGCGAAAGAAAAGATTATAGAAAATAGTAATATGTATTTTATGATAAGTTTGTTTCGGAATTTTCGAAAAAAAGATTTTCAGAATCTGGTGCGTAATTTTGTACCATTACAGAATATTGAGAAAACGGATTATCCCAAAGCTTATGCAGAGGATGGAAAAGAGATAGAGTGGTTTTATTTGTTAGATAAATCCTGTGCGCATACACCTTATGCATTTTCAGCATGTAGAGTTCCCAAATATATTATATGGGACAGATATAATAGAAAACTTTCACGTCATGTATATACATATAATAATGTGTTTAATGTGATTGGCCGTCCCCAAAAGAAGTTTGCAATATTTCTTGAAGGTTGTGAAATTGTTCCACGAGTTTATGACCATTTGTTAAAAAATATTATATATTTAGAAGAATTTGATGCAGTATTTACAAATCAGGAAATATTATTGGACTCATTAAGTAATTCCTATTTTGTACCAAGTTGTTCTCCTTGGTTTGGAACAGAAGCAGGTGGGGGTGAAGCAGATGAAAATGGTTATAAGAGGAAAACAAAGAATATTTCTATTGTTTCATCTGATAAGGAGATGTGCAGTCTTCATATTTTGAGAAAAAATCTTGCATTACAATATGATAAATTTTCCGGGGGGGGGGTAGATTGTTTTGGGACTTTTACTGATAAGGGAGGATATGTACCGTGTTTCAAATATTTGCAAGATTACAGGTTTCATATTGCAGTTGAAAATCAAATTACAAATGGGTATTTTACTGAAAAAATTACGAATTGTTTTTTGTCAATGACTGTTCCAATATATATTGGTGCACCGGATATAGGCAAATATTTTAATGTAGACGGTATTATACAGGTTGAAGAAGCTAACATGGATGCAGTGAATTTTGCAGTAGAGAATTATTGTAGTGAGGAAAATTATGAAAAACGTATTTCTGCAATCATAGATAATTATAACAGAGTACAGGAATATCTTGTGGTTGAGGATTATTTATATAATCATTATCTTGATATACTGAAATAGTTGTTAAGAAAAAAGGGCATACAGATATGGGATAAGAGGAGGAATAGGAATGTTTCAAAGGCTAAAAGAATTTATTAAAAGAAATAAAATTTTATATAGTTTTCTTTTAAAATGTTATCGTTGCATATGTTATATCGGGGGGGGGCAAAAGTATAGAAAGGTACAGGAATTTTTTCGAAAGCAAGGAAATGATATGCTCAGAGAATCTTCTTTTTTAAATTCGGATTCAGTTGTGTTTGAGTTAGGTGGATATAAAGGGGACTGGGTAGGTGATATCTATGAAAAATATTTATGTAATTGTTATGTTTTTGAACCAATAGAAGAATTTTGTGATGTTATTCGAATGAAATTTCAGGATGTGGAGAAAGTGCATATCTATAATATGGGAATTGGGGTAACTACATATGATTCCATAATAAACGTATCAGAAGATGGAAGTTCAGTTTATGATAAAAATGGAAACAGAAAAATTAAAATTAAGGCAATTAAGGAATTTCTGGAGGAAAACAGAATTGATAGGATAGATTTTATACAGATTAATATTGAAGGTGGAGAGTATGATATTTTGGAATGGCTTATTGAGAGTGGGGATATTAAACAGATTAAAATTCTACAGATTCAGTTTCATGATAGGAAGGAAATCGATTCAAAGCGGAGAATGGAGGATATACAAATAAATTTAGAAAAAACTCATACATTGGAATGGGCATTCCGCCCTTATGTATGGGAGAGATGGATATCGAAAGAAATGTAGAATTTAACTTGAACTGTTTGAACAGGAAGAACAGATTTTATTATCAGGAAGTGTGTTTAATAGAAAAGGCGGGTGTAAAGGTTGGAGGGATTTGCATGAAAAAAATAGGAGTAGGTTATGCCTCGGTATCGGATTTGGAAAAGAAGTATGTACTAGAGGCACTGGAAAATGAAAGATTGTCACAAGGAAAATTTGTATCTAAATTTGAGAAAAAATTTTCTTATATGCATGGACAGATTTATGGTGTTATGTGTAATAGCGGAACAAGTGCTCTGCACCTATCATTACTTGCGTTAAAAGAGTACTATGGCTGGGATGAAAATACAGAGATTCTTGTCCCTGCAATTACATTTATTGCAACTTCAAATGCAGTATTGCATGCGGGAATGTGTCCGGTTTTTGTTGATGTGGATAGTAAGTCATATAATATGGATTCAAATGAAATAGAAAAGCATATTAGCAATAGGACAAAATGTATAATTCCAGTACACTGTTTTGGTATGCCGTGTGAAATGGATAAAATTGTAGAAATAGCAGAAAGATATCATTTAACTATTTTAGAGGACTGTGCAGAGGCTCATTTTGCAAAAATAAATGGAAGGACGATTGGTAGTTTTAGCGAAATTTCTGCTTTTAGTACATATGTTGCACACACACTGACAACAGGTGTTGGTGGAATTATGTGTACCAGTAATTTGGAAATAGTAGAAATTTTGAGGTCTTTAGTAGCTCATGGCAGAGCCTGCACGTGTGAAAGGTGTATTGCGTCAGATGCGAATCAGGTTTGCAGAAAGCGAATGGAAACGGATATAGATAGGCGGTTTATGTTTATCAGGCTGGGGTATAGTTGTAGGGTAGGAGAACTTGAAGGTGCTCTTGGGCTTGCTCAGTTAGAGCGTTTGGATGAAATTATGAATGCACGTCATAATAATGCAGAATATTTGATTAGAGGATTGGAAGCGGTCGAAGATTATCTGCAATTACCCAGACATCCAGAGTATATTGAACATACATATATGATGTTTCCATTGGTACTTACGGAGGATTCTAATGTAGAAAGGGACGAGTTTGCAAGATATCTTGAGGGCAATAATATTGAAACAAGACCAATGCTTCCTTTGTTAAATCAGCCAGTGTATAAAGAGATTTTTGGAAATATTGAAGATAAGTATCCAGTTGCTAAATATATCAATAGTCATGGGGTTTATATAGGTTGCCATCATGGTCTTACAAGACAGGAACTTGATTATCAGATAAAGATTATACTTGGATTTTTTAAAAGTATAAGATAGGTTTTAGAATAATATGGGTTTAAAACATATTGATTAGATGTGGGAAAAGAGGCAAAAATGCTTGACAGGACTTTGAAAATATACATTGCTGGCCATAAAGGGATGGTTGGATCGGCTATTTTAAGAAAATTTAAAAGCGAAAAATTTCAGAATATTGTATTGAGGACATCTGACGAGTTGGATTTGAGAAATCAACAGGCAGTTCAGTTATTTTTTGAGCAGGAAAAGCCAGATATAGTTGTCTTAGCTGCTGCGCATGTAGGAGGGATTATGGCGAATATACAGTCTCCAGCAGTTTTTTTATATGATAACCTTATGATTCAGAATAATGTAATTCATTTTTCATATCTAAATGGTGTAAGGAAACTGCTATTTCTAGGTTCTTCCTGTATTTATCCAAGGTTAGCCCCGCAGCCGATGAAAGAAGAGTATTTATTGGATGGGAAAGTAGAACCGACAAATGAGGGATATGCAATGGCAAAGATTGCAGGGATAAAATTATGTGAAATGTATAATCGGCAATATGAAACGGATTATATTAGTGCTATGCCTTGTAATTTGTTTGGTTATGAAGACAATTTTGATTCTGTCAGTTCACATGTTGTTCCTGCACTAATAAAAAAATATCATAGGGCTAAAATAGAGGATTTAGATAGAGTGGAAGTATGGGGAACTGGAAAGGCCAGACGGGAATTGCTTTTTGTTGATGATCTTGCAGATGCCTGTTTATTTTTGCTTGAGAATTATCATAAAAAAGATTTTATTAATGTAGGAATGGGAATAGATGTTTCAATACGAGAATTAGCGGATCTTATTAGCTGTGTGGTTGGTTATAAGGGAGAAACAATATTTGATACAACAAAGCCAGATGGAATGCCACAGAAGTTAATGGATGTTTCAAGATTGTCAAATATTGGATGGACATTTAAGACATCTTTATGCTGTGGTCTGGAATTGACTTATCAATGGTATTTGGAAAATTACAATAAATTTGAAAATAATTACAAATGAGATAATTTGGTATACAAAAGGCAAGAAGCGAGATGTTTAGAATAGCCGTGAATAGTATCCGTTGTTGACAAATTAAATATTATATTACCTTGACAATCAAATAGACTTTACACTTTTTATTCAATTTGTTATGATTAGGCTGTAACAATCAGAATACAGAAAATAAGGAACTGTAAATTAATTATTTATAGTTCCTAACGGAAAGCAGGTGGTTATATGCCAAGTTCAGCAGATATTATTAGAGATTCCATAAATGAATTTTCCAGGCTTCAAAACTGGATGCTGACAGCAAAATCAAATAATGATATGGATACTTATAATTCAATGTATGACAGGTATATTGAGTTAAAAGTTACATTAACAAGTTTAGGGGTAAACATTACAAAATTGGATAAAATCAACGAGTGACCACAAAATAATGACAGTATAAATGGTGTAAAGGCTATTGGATTATCAGGGCTTTGCACCATTTTTATTTTTCGTAAAAAAGAATACAGGGAGAAAATAGCAGGATGAAAAAAGCATTAATTACAGGAATCACCGGACAGGATGGCTCTTACTTAGCGGAATTTTTACTGGAGAAGGGGTATGAAGTCCATGGAATTGTGCGGAGGGCATCTATTTCCAATATGGCAAGGATTGAGCATTTGCTGGATCAGAAAAGAATAAAACTGCACGATGGTGATTTAACAGATACTTCTTCACTAATGCAGATTTTATCAATCGTAGAGCCGGATGAGGTTTATAACCTTGCGGCACAGTCCCATGTACAGGTTTCCTTTGATGTGCCGGAATATTCTGGGGAAGTGGATGCACTTGGCGTATTACGGATTTTGGAAGCTGTCAGGATTTTGGGATTGGCTGAAAAGACCAGAATTTATCAGGCATCTACTTCGGAATTGTATGGGAAAGTAGAGGAAATCCCGCAAAAAGAAACAACGCCATTTCATCCATACAGCCCATATGCAGTTGCTAAGCAGTATGCATTCTGGATCGTGAAAGAATACAGGGAGGCGTATGGGATGTTTGCGGTAAATGGGATTTTGTTTAACCATGAATCGGAGCGCAGGGGAGAGAATTTTGTGACAAGGAAAATAACCCTGGCAGCAGGACGGATTGCGGAGGGAATCCAGGAATATCTGGAACTTGGGAATCTGGATTCTTTGCGGGACTGGGGATATGCAAAGGATTATGTGGAATGTATGTGGCTGATGCTGCAGCAGGATAAGCCGGAGGATTACGTGATAGCGACGGGAAAACAGCATACGGTACGTGAATTTGCAGAGAGGGCTTTTCAGGCAAATGGCATCAATTTGAGGTGGGAAGGTTCTGGTACAGATGAAAAAGGATATGACACAGTTACTGGAAAAATGCTTGTCTGTGTAAATTCCCAGTGGTTTCGTCCAACAGATGTAGATAATCTTCTGGGAGAGCCTTCTAAAGCGAAAAATGAGCTTGGCTGGAATCCGCAGAGGACAAGCTTTGAAGAACTGGTGGAAATTATGGCAGTACATGACCGGAAGCTTGCCCGAAAGGAAAGGGCAATAGTGTCGCAAAGCAGAGTCTGCAGGTAGCAGGGATGGATTTTTGAAATACATTTCAGAAAAGAGGGAAGAAGATGAATTATATTCTTTTATCGGGAGGTTCAGGGACAAGGCTCTGGCCATTGTCCAACCATATTCGCTCCAAACAGTTTATCCGTGTTTTTCAACGGGAAAATGGGATATATGAATCTATGCTCCAGAGAGTATACCAACAGATAAAGAAAGCGGATTCAGAAGCAAATATTATTATTGCCACGGCAAAAGCACAGGTTTCTTCTATATTAAATCAGTTGGAGGAAGATGTAGAAATCAGCATAGAGCCCTGCAGGAAAGATACATTTCCGGCGATTGTACTGGCATGTGAATATTTGACAGGGAGGCTTGGCGTTGACAAAGAGGAAGCAGTAATTGTCTGTCCAATTGATCCATATGTAGATGGAGGTTATTTTGAAGCATTGCGGGAGCTTCCGGATGTCTTGCAAAAAAAGCAGGTAAATCTTGCTTTGCTTGGAATTCAGCCAACATACCCCAGTGAAAAGTATGGGTATATTTTACCGGAATCAGATGAAAAAATCAGCCGGATTTTGGAATTTAAAGAGAAACCATCCATGGAAACGGCACAGAAATATATAGCAGCCGGAGGATTATGGAATGCGGGGGTTTTTGCGTTTAAAATTGACTATATGGACAGGCGGGCGCATGAACGGATTGATTTTAGGGATTATGATGATTTATTCCTTAATTATTCTTCGCTGGAGAAAATCAGTTTTGACTATGCAGTTGCAGAAAAAGAACAGCGGATGGAAGTTCTTCGGTACAATGGGGAATGGAAGGATCTTGGGACATGGAACACCTTGACAGAAGCAATGGAAGAGGATAGAATTGGCAATGCTGTAATGGATGGGCATTGCGAGAATGTACATATTATTAATGAACTTTCTATTCCTGTTCTTGCTATGGGATTAAAGGATGTTGTGGTCTCTTCCAGCCCAGACGGGATATTGGTATCAGATAAAGCACAGTCCAGCTATATTAAGCCATATGTTGAGTCAATGCGGCAGCAGGTAATGTATGCACAGAAGTCATGGGGGGAGTATCGTGTGCTGGATGTTGGGGAAGAAAGCCTGACCATTAAAATTACGCTCCATGCTGGGCATCAGATGAATTATCACAGTCATGAATACCGGGATGAGGTCTGGAATGTAGTTTCGGGAACTGGCAGAGTAGTGGTGGATGGTTCTGAAAAATCCTGTGGTATTGGTGATGTGATTCAGATTCCTGCGGGGTGCAGGCATACTGTAATTGCAGAGTCGAATTTACAGATGATTGAAGTACAGACAGGGCAGGGGATAAGTGTGGAGGATAAAGTAAAATATCCATTAGAGTAGAGATTTTTTGTGCATTACAATCTTTATATATAGAAGGAGCAGTATGATTCGTGTATTTAAGAAATTTTATCAATTGTTGAACAGGCATCAGCGAAACCGGGTGATTATCTTGTTTTTTATGATGCTTATTGGTGCTGTTTTTGAAGTGCTTGGGGTGTCCATGATGTTGCCACTTGTGACTGCTGTTATGAACCCGGGTATTATAACAGAAAATAAGATTTGTGCATGGATCTGCAGTGTGTTTAACATTACAGACCATGTGGATTTTGTAATCTGGTGCATTATAGCGCTTATTATTATCTTTGTTGTGAAAGCAGCATATCTGACTTTTGAATATTCGGTTCAGTACCGTTTTGTATTTAATAACCGTTTTATGACACAGTCTCGGCTTTTGGAGGCATATCTGCATCGGCCGTATGAGTATTTTCTTTCGGCACAGTCAGGAGAGATTATACGGATTGTCCAGACAGATGCAGCAAATTCCTTTGATATGCTTACGGTAATTCTTAGCTTTGCTACAGAAGCAGTTGTATCGGTTGCTATCATTATAACGATTTTTGTGATTAATCCCTTTATGACAGTTTTTGTTGCAGCTTCATTGGTGTTCCTTATGATAATTATTTCAAAATGTCTCCGTCCACTCCTGCGCAGGGAAGGGGAGAATTATCAGAGGACTTATGCAGAAACAAATAAATGGCTGCTGCAGTCGATTTCGGGGATTAAAGAAGTAAAGGTTACAAAGACAGAGGACTTTTTTCTGGATAATTTTATAGAGTATGGGCAGAAGATGGTAAATGCTGCACGCTGGAACAGTACTTTGCAGAATGTTCCAAGAAACCTGATTGAATTGGTTTCTGTCTGTTCCATGATGACTGTACTTGGGGTTATGATTGCTACAGGGCATAAATTGGATTCCCTGCTTCCGTCATTGTCTGCATTTGTGATGGCAGCGGTTAAACTTTTACCGTCAGCAAATCGGATGGTAGCAAATGTAACACATGTGACTTTTTATGAGCCTGCGCTTGACAATATGCTGGAAAATCTGGCAGTACTGGAAGAACAGATTTCCGATGGGTGTGAAGAAGTGGAAAAGCTGCCGCTCACAAAGGAAATCCGGCTTACGGGAATTGACTATACCTATCCAGGCGGGGAAAAGAAAATTTTTGACCAGGCAGACTTTGTGGTTCCGGTCGGAAGTTCCGTTGGTATTATTGGTATGTCTGGGGCAGGAAAGACTACTGCTGTAGATATCCTGCTTGGGATTTTAAGGCCTCAGGCAGGGCAGGTTTTAGCTGATGGGGTGGATGTGTCCACGAACATGCGGGGCTGGCTTGCCCATATTGGTTATATCCCACAGATGATTTTTATGCTGGACGATACGATTCGTGCCAACATTGTGTTTGGGCATACGGAAATTGGCAATGCGAAAGACAGAGAAAAGACGGATTCTGGCATAGACAGGGAGGAAGCAGTCTGGGCAGCACTTGAGGAAGCACAGTTAGCGGATTTTGTAAAGACGCTTCCAAAAGGGATTGATACAGCAATTGGTGAGCGTGGAGTGCGCCTGTCAGGCGGGCAGAGGCAGCGGATTGGGATTGCAAGGGCACTCTTTACAAATCCTGATGTACTGGTGTTTGATGAAGCGACCTCGGCACTTGATCATGAAACGGAAGAGGCAATTATGCAGTCTATTAATGCCCTTCATGGGAAAAAGACAATGATTATCATTGCGCACAGGCTGACAACCATAGAAGGCTGTGACATGGTGTACCGTGCCGGGGATGGGAAGCTTGAACCAGCCGTGAGTAGTAACCAATAAAAAAAGCAAAAAAATCCATTTTTTTCTTGCATTGGCTGAAAAATTATGATAAAGTAGACTTTGGACTTTTTGAAAGGAGGTTATTGCTGTGAAAGTTAGATCTTCAGTAAAACCGATTTGCGAAAAATGTAAGGTCATCAAGAGAAAGGGTCGTATCAGAGTAATCTGTGAGAATCCTAGACACAAACAGAGACAGGGTTAATTAGGAAGCGGCACCAAATGAGGCGCCGCCGTTTCGATAAACTTGCTTTCTGTTCGTTATAGTGTAGAAACACTATGATATTGTAGGTGGACTGATTACCCACTTCGGTGTAAGGTGCGTCATTCACCCGAAACCGGTCTTATCAACGGCAGGTTGATGACGATGCTGTCAAAAATGAAAGGCGGCATAACTGCGGCGTAGTACCGGCGGCCATTTCGCAGGCAGCCCTAAAAGAAACGTCTACGCTATAAGATTACAATTTAAAGCGGCTGACAGTGCAAAAAGCGCTGTAATCAATCTATTAAACAAAAAATAACGGAGGTGTAAAGTACACATGGCACGTATTAGTGGTGTAGATTTACCAAGAGAGAAGCGTGTTGAGATTGGACTTACTTATATTTATGGTATTGGAAGAGTCAGCTCTAACCGCATTTTAGCAGAAGCTAAAGTCAATCCAGACACACGTGTAAAGGATCTTACGGATGAAGAAGTTGCGCGTATTCGTGACGTCATTGATAGGACACAGACTGTAGAAGGAGATCTTCGCAGGGAAATCGCTATGAATATCAAGAGACTTCAGGAAATCGGATGCTATAGAGGCATCCGTCACAGAAAAGGTCTTCCTGTCCGTGGACAGAAGACAAAGACAAACGCAAGAACCCGTAAAGGACCAAAGCGTACTGTCGCAAATAAGAAGAAATAATGTAAGTTGCTGAGCGAAAATCGTACAGCAACGGAATAGTACAGAATAGTTACAAATCTTACAGGAGGGTTTGACAATGGCTAAACAGGTAGCAAAAAAGGCAAGCAAGAAGCGTGTCAAGAAAAATGTCGGACATGGACAGGCACATATTCAGTCTTCCTTTAATAATACAATCGTTACGCTTACAGATGCTGAAGGAAATGCAGTTTCCTGGGCAAGTGCAGGCGGATTAGGGTTCAGAGGTTCCAAGAAATCAACTCCATATGCAGCACAGATGGCAGCAGAGACAGCAGCAAAGGCGGCTGTACCACATGGTTTAACATCTGTAGATGTTATGGTTAAGGGACCGGGTTCTGGTCGTGAAGCAGCAATCCGTGCGTTACAGGCATGCGGTATTGATGTTACAAGTATTCGTGACGTAACTCCAGTGCCACATAATGGCTGCAGGCCTCCAAAACGCCGTCGTGTATAATAATACGTTTTGGAAAGCAAAATGTGTGGAAGTATAAAAGAGTTGATTTATAATTTTAGGAGGAATAGAAATGGCAAGAGATATGACGCCGGTACTCAAGAGATGTAGAACTCTTGGAATTGAGCCAGCATTTATGGGACTTGACAAAAAGTCTAATAGAAATGTCAGAGCTGGAAGGAAGCAGAGTGAATATGGCCTTCAGTTAAAAGAAAAGCAAAAAGCTAAATTTATCTATGGTGTGTTAGAAAAGCCATTTAGAAATAATTTTGCAAAGGCACAGAAGTTAAAATATGGTACAACAGGTGAGAATCTTATGATTCTGCTTGAACTTAGGCTTGATAATGTAATATTCCGTATGGGATATGGGCGTACAAGAAAGGAAGCAAGACAGATTGTCGGACATAAGCATGTGCTTGTAAATGGTAAATGTGTAAATATTCCTTCTTATGAAGTAAAGCCTGGTGATGTAATTGAAATCAAGGAGAAGCACAAAAGTGCTCAGAGATATAAGGATATTCTGGAAGTAACAGATGGAAGGATTGTTCCTGACTGGCTTGAAGCTGAACATGAAAATCTTTCCGGTACAGTAAAGGAAGTCCCTACAAGAGAGCAGATTGATGTTCCTGTAAATGAAGTGCTTATTGTCGAGTTATATTCTAAATAATAGCATAATGTAGCTGGTAGTGCTACATGGAATCCGGTAAGCATTTAACACCCAAAAGGAGGTTCGGGGAGTGCTTGATTTTAAAGAACCAAACATTGAGATAGCAGAGATTTCAGAAGATAAGAGATATGGACGTTTTGTTGTGGAACCTCTGGAAAGAGGATATGGTACAACGTTAGGTAATTCTCTCAGAAGAATTATGCTCTCCTCATTGCCAGGTACGGCTGTAAGCCATATTAAAATTGACGGAGTTGTTCATGAGTTTTCCTCTATCCCAGGTGTAAAGGAAGATGTTACAGAAATTATTATGAACATTAAAAGTCTGGCTATTAAGAATAACAGTGAGACAGATGAGGTTAAAACAGCTTATATTGAGGCATCAGGAGAATGTGTTGTTACTGCGGCAGACATTCAGGTCGATTCTGACATTGAAATTATGAATCCTGACCAGGTTATTGCAACTTTGAGCGGTGGTTCAGACTGCAGGCTTTACATTGAGATGACAATTGTAAATGGCCGTGGATATGTAAGTTCTGAAAAGAACAAGAGAGAGGATTTGCCAATTAATGTTATCGCAATTGACTCCATTTTTACTCCGGTTGAAAGGGTAAATATCGCAATTGAAAATACTCGTGTAGGTCAGATTACAGACTACGATAAGTTGACAGTTGAGGTGTATACGGATGGCACGATTGAGCCTAGCGATGCAGTAAGTCTTGCAGCAAAGGTATTAAGCGATCATTTGAAGTCCTTTATCAATCTTTCTGATAAAACAGCAGGAATCCAGGTAATAGCGGAAAGTATTGATGACAGCAAGGATAAAGTACTTGAAATGAATATTGATGAACTGGAACTTTCTGTACGTTCTTATAATTGCTTGAAACGTGCAGGAATTGACACAGTAGAAGAACTGTGTAACCGTACATCTGAAGATATGATGAAGGTGAGAAATCTTGGTCGTAAATCTTTAGAAGAAGTATTATCTAAATTGAAAGAATTAGGTCTTTCCCTTAACTTAGGGGATGAATAATTAGGAGGTAAGCATAAATGGCAGGTTATAGAAAGCTTGGAAGGACTTCCAGCCAGAGAAAAGCATTGCTTCGTAATCAGGTGACAAATTTGCTGTACCATGGCAAGATTGTCACTACGGAAGCGAAAGCAAAAGAAATACGTAAGATTGCAGAAGGTATCATTGCTTTAGGGATTAAAGAATGCAATAATTACGATATGGTAAAAGTTACTGCCAAAGTTGCCCGTAAGGACAAAGATGGCAAGCGTGTAAAAGAAGTTGTAGATGGCAAGAAGCATACGGTATATGATGAGGTAGAGAAGGAAATCAAAAAGGATCAGCCTTCCAGACTTCATGCAAGAAGACAGATGCAGAAAGTTCTTTATAGAGTAACAGAAGTTCCGACAGAGATCAAAGGGCGTAAAAAAGGTACCAAAACGGTAGATGTTGCTTCTAAGGTTTTGGACGAACTCGGACCAAAGTATGCGGAACGCAATGGTAATGGTGGTTATACACGTATTGTTAAGATTGGTCAGCGTAAAGGTGATGCTGCAATGCAGGTATTGATTGAGTTAGTTTAATATAATGATAGAATTCTGGAAGTCGGAGTGAAAACTCCGGCTTCTGTTTTGTCTGGCAAGAAGCCTGCCGAATTCTTGTATTATGGATGTTGTTATGGTATACTTGATGCGTTATAGGTATTTCACAAAAGGTATGAGGTAATTATGGCAAAAAAAACAGATGTACTTATAGTAGGTACAGGAGCGGCAGGTTTGTTTTGCGCACTGCACTTTTCAGAGCAGACGCAGGTTTTGATGATTACAAAAGAAGAGGCTGATAAAAGTGATTCTTATCTGGCGCAGGGCGGTATGTGTATGCTCCGTGATGAAGAGGATTATGAGCAGTATTTTGAAGATACGATGCGTGCAGGGCATTATGAGAATAACAAATCTTCTGTTGAGGTGATGATTCGTTCTTCTGGAGATATGGTGCAGGAGCTGATTGGGTATGGAGTTGATTTCAATCGTAATGGAAAAGAGTTAGCCTTTACAAGGGAAGGTGGCCATAGCAGGCCGAGGATTCTTTTCCATGAAGATGTGACTGGTAGGGAGATTACAAGTACACTGTTGGAAAATGCAAAAAAACAGAAAAATATTACAATTTTAGAGCATACGACAATGTTAGATATTATTGCGGATGACAATAATTGTTATGGAATTATCGTGCAGGATATAGATGGAGGAATCTCTGCTGTGCAGGCTAAATATACGGTGTTTGCTTGTGGTGGCCTGGGTGGGCTGTTCCAGCATTCTACTAATTTTCGGCATATTACCGGGGATGCGGTGGCAATTGCAAAGTGCCATGATATTGAGTTAGAGCATGTTGATTACATACAGATTCATCCGACTACATTATATTCAGAAAAGCCGGGCAGACGCTTTTTAATATCAGAATCTGTTCGAGGGGAAGGCGCTATCTTGTTGAATAAGAACAAAGAGCGTTTTTGTGATGAACTTCTTCCAAGGGATATTGTGACAGCAGAGATTAAAAAGCAAATGAAAAAGGATAATATGCCATATGTGTGGTTGTCGATGGAAAAGATACCAAAAGAGGAAATCGAAAGCCATTTCCCTAATATTTTAAGGCAATGTCTGGAAGAGGGGTATGACCCAACGAAGGAATATATACCGGTGGTTCCAGCACAGCATTATTTTATGGGAGGGATCAAGGTAAATCTTTTTAGCAGGACATCAATGAATTATCTGTATGCCATAGGGGAAACGGCTTGTAATGGGGTTCATGGAAAGAACCGTTTGGCAAGCAATTCTTTGTTAGAATCTATCGTTTTTGCAAAGCGGGCGGCAGATAAGATTATGGAGGAAATTGCTCAGACGGAATTTGCCGAAATTGATGGCATGGTTTCGCTGGAGAAATATCAAGATGTTGGAAAGCTGAAGGCAGAATATAGAAAAATTATATTGGAGGAAATAGAAAGGGAGAGAAAAAGCCATGAATGAACCAGTAACATTAAAAATCAATGCGGATAAGCTGATTATGCAGGCGTTGGAGGAGGATATCACCAGTGAGGATATTTCGACAAACGCAGTTATGCCACAGTATCAGAAGGGACAGGTAGAACTGATTTGTAAGCAGGATGGGATTGTGGCAGGTCTGCAGGTATTTTGCCGTGTCTTTGAATTACTAGATGACACCGTATCTTTTGAGATGTTTGCAAAAGATGGTGATGCTGTGAAAAAAGGTGAGTTAATGGCAGTTATAACAGGGGATATCCGTGCGCTTTTATCGGGTGAGCGTACTGCTTTGAATTTTTTACAGCGCATGAGTGGAATTGCAACTTATACTCATTCTATTGCAGAGCTGCTAAAGGATAGTAAAACGACGTTGTTAGATACCAGGAAGACAACACCGAATATGCGTATTTTTGAAAAATATGCAGTAAAGGTGGGAGGTGGAAGCAATCACCGTTATAACTTGTCAGATGGTGTGATGTTAAAGGATAACCATATAGGAGCAGCGGGAGGTATAGCAAAAGCGGTTGCCATGGCAAAATCATATGCTTCTTTTGTACATAAAGTAGAAGTTGAAGTAGAAAATCTGGATATGGTAAAAGAAGCTGTAGAGGCCGGCGCAGATATTATTATGTTGGATAATATGACAGCAGAGGAGATGCGGGAAGCAGTGAAACTGATTGATGGACGTGCCTTGACCGAATGTTCTGGAAATGTGACAAAAGAAAATATCCAGAACATTGTAGATATAGGAGTTGACTATGTTTCGAGTGGGGCATTGACGCATTCTGCGCCAATTATGGATATTTCACTTAAAAATTTGCATGCTGTGTAACTATAAAATGTATAGATAATAGACCAAAAGGAGCTATTGCATAAAACAAAGGTGATATGAACTACTATATTTTGTCCTTGCTATGTTTATGCGACAGCTCCTTTTTGTTTAGAATAAGAAGATTTAAGGCTGCTATCAAGGAAGGGAATATTAATAGGCTTTAAAAAGCCATTTTCCGGCTTTTGTAAAGTCCTCCATTTTCCAGCCGCTGGTTTTGTTACAGTTTGCTTTAATCAGGGAACTGGATTCGGTTTTGTTAGAGAGATTCCAACATACTCTTCCTAATTTGTAACGGTTCATCAGGGAATTCCATTTATTGGCTTCTTTGATGTTTACGGTTCCATTGCCAGAGGCTTCACTCAGCCCAAATTCTGTAACGATGACAGGAAGTCCTTTCTTTGCTGCACTTTCCAGCTTATTCCGCAAATCCTGTTTATGGGTAGAGGCATAAAAATGAAATGCATATGCAATATTTTTTCCTTTGAGTGGATTAGCAGCAGCTTGGTCAACATCCTGGCTCCAGGTTGGGGTTCCAACGATAATAATTGCTTTTTTGTTGACGCTGCGGATTGTGTTGATAATTGTATTAGCGTAGCTTCGGATATTTTTCCAGGTGCCCTCTCCACCATTTGGCTCGTTGCAGATTTCAAATAATACATTTTTGTGGTTATTATATTTTTTCGCTATTTTTTTAAAAAATGCTTTCGCTTCTTTTTTATGAGTCAGTGGATTGCCATCACTTAAAATATGCCAGTCAATAATGACATACATTCCAAGGCTGGTTGCGGCCTTGACGCCCTTGTCGATCAGTGCTTCCAGATTTTTCTGGTTATCTTTGCCACTGTTGCAGTAACCGTTGTATTCTTCGGTGTACATGGCAAGGCGTATTGTATTGACGCCTCGTTTCTTTAAGGACTGGAATGATTTTTTTTGTACATATTGTGGATACCAGGACAGGCCATGTGTCGATACTCCCTTGATTACAAAAGGTTTTCCGTTTTTGTTGACGATTTGTGAGCCATTCACCTGTAACTGCCCGTTTGCAGATACAGAGGATGCCTGGGCAGAATTTGCTGCAAATAGAAAGCAGATGCTTAACAATAGCAAAAATAATATATTAGTTTTTAGGTTATAATTTTTTTTCATTTTTCCTCCTTATTTTGAGCAATTTTCAAACACGCTCTAGGTGTATCCAATAAAACAGGGCATCGCATTTTGTGGATGCCCTTTCCTAAACTACCTCTTGAAAAAAAAGAGAGAATAGTTTATAATCATCTTAGAAGCAATCATAGGTTGTGGCTATCCGATGATTGTAATCGGAAACTATTTTATAATGTTACTTAATAAAACAGGGGTGCCTCCTATGGGCGTAGGAGACAGCCCTATTTTTTTGTATAGTGATTGTCAAGGTATGTAAGTGCTGCAAAAATTACAAGTAAAAGAGTTAAAACTTCAATAGTACTCATTCCACATACCTCCTTTCCGTTTCCGAAAAGGCAACCACCAGACTGTCCCTACGTTGTTCTAATCTGACTATGGATATTATAGCATAATACACTAATTGTTACTATAGTTTTTAAAAATTTTATAAATCTGCTAATGCTTTATACTGATCTTTTAATGCAGCATAAAGATTTTTGTATACCTGATGGTATTTGTCATATTCTTTTGTGCTGTCAGCATTTGGCTTACACTCTTTGGCAGGATCTTTATGGATCATTTTACGGCAGGCAGCTTCTACGCTGTCATAGAGTCTGGCGCCAACACCAGCAAGGATTGCAACGCCAAGGGCAGGGCCTTCTGTAGCTGTTACTGTATTTACATCACAGTTGAACATATCTGCCATCATCTGACGTTGGACAGCATTTTTGGCTCCACCGCCACAAGCCATCATATCGTTGACACTGACACCCATTTCAGAAAGAATATCTTTACAATCTGTGAGGGAATAGCCAATTCCTTCCATAACGGCACGAACTAAGTCACTTCTGGTATGCATACTAGAAAGCCCGAAGAATACGCCACGGCAGTTTGCGTCCAGATGTGGGGTGCGTTCTCCATTTAAGTAAGGGAGGTAAATCAGTTTATTTGCGCCAATTGGAGTTTCTTCTACTTCTTTATTGATAATATCGTATACACCACAGCCCTTTTCTTTTGCCTCCTGAGAATAAGAGGCGCCCATATTATCCATATACCAGGCAAGAGAATAACCTGCCGCTTGTGTAACGCCCATAACATGCCATGCGCCTGGTACTGCGCAGCAGAAAGTATGGACACGGCCTTTTGGATCAATGGAAATATTGCTGGAGTGTGCAAATACGACCCCGCTTGTGCCAATTGTAGCAAAAGCTTTTCCGTCTTCTACAACACCAGTACCAACAGCAGCAGCGGCATTATCGCCTGCACCGCCTACTACAACAGTAGAGGTGGAAAGCCCAGTCTTTTCTGCGATTTCTGGCAGGATATTTCCAGTTACTTCTGGTGATTCATATACTTTTGCAAGCAGATTTTTATCAATATCCAGTTTTTCCAGCACTTCATCTGACCACTGACGGTTTGGAACATCAAGAAGCTGCATACCAGAGGCATCAGAAACTTCAGTTGCAAATTCGCCAGTTAAAATATAGCGTACATAATCTTTTGGCAGAAGAATGTGTTTACATTTAGCATAATTTTCAGGCTCGTTATTGCGTACCCACAAAATTTTAGATGCAGTAAATCCGGTTAGTGCAGGGTTTGCGGTTATTTCAATTAAACGTTCTGCACCGATTTTTTCCGTGATTTCTTCGCACTCTTTTTCGGTACGCTGGTCACACCAGATAATAGATGGACGGATAACTTCGCCTGCCTCATCAAGCATAACAAGACCATGCATCTGGCCAGAGATACCAAGTCCTTTGATATCTTCGCCGCTTACACCGGAATCTTTAATGACCTTTGTGATTGTTTCAAGGGAAGCGTCCCTCCAGTCTTCCGGTTTTTGCTCTGCCCAGCCGTTTTGCGGCGTATAAAGTGGATATTCCTTACTTGCAGATGCCACTACTTCGCCGTTTTCATCAAATAAAACAGTTTTTGTCGATGATGTGCCTAAATCAATACCAATTAAATAATTCATTTTATTCCTCCTTATATGAAAAAATATATCGCCTGTGACGGCGTTTTACACAACGCTGTATTTAGGCGAAATTATTAACCTATGAAAAAGGGCAATGGCGTTAAAGCCATCACCCAAAATACCTGTCTGTTTTTAAAATCAGCTAAAAGGATTTTCTGTTTTGTAAAGCATTCCTTTTGGCTGGTTAAAGCCGATTTCGTTGACGTCGACACCAATATATTTGAATACTTCGTAAAGTTCCTTTCCGAAATGGCCAAATGCAACAGCACCATGATGAGGATAGTTGCCTTCAATCAGGACATGACGGTAAAAGCGTCCCATTTCAGGAATTGCGAAAATACCGATACTACCAAAGGAACGTGTTGCAACAGGAAGGACTTCGCCGTGTGCGATATAAGCACGGAGTTTTGCGTCTGCTGTACTCTGGAGACGGAAGAATGTAATATCTCCAGGCATAATATCGCCTTCCAGAGTTCCGTTGGTAACCTCTTCTGGAAGGGAACGAGCCATAATCATCTGATTTCTCATTTCGCATGCGGAAAGTTTTGAAGAAGCTGTATTTCCACAATGGAATCCCATAAAGGTATCTTTCATCGTATAATCGAATTTGCCTTTGATTTCCTCCTCGTAAATGTCAGGAGTAACCGTGTTGTTAATATCTAACAATGTAACAGCATCATCGCTGATAACAGTACCGATGAATTCGCTTAATGCGCCATAAATATCTACTTCACAGGAAACAGGAATCCCCATTTTTGTCAGGCGGCTGTTTACATAACATGGTACAAATCCGAACTGTGTCTGGAAAGCAGGCCAGCATTTTCCGGCAATAGCAACATATTTCCGATAGCCTTTGTGATTTTCAATCCAGTCAAGAAGTGTCAATTCATATTGTGCCAGTTTTTCAAGAATTTCAGGTTTTTTGTTGCCAGCGCCCAGTTCTGCTTCCATATCTTTTACAACATCAGGAATACGGGAATCTCCGGCATGGTTATTAAATGATTCAAAAAGATCAAGTTCAGAGTTCTCTTCAATTTCAACTCCTAAGTTGTAAAGCTGCTTGATTGGGGCATTGCAGGCTAAGAAGTTCAATGGACGAGGTCCAAAGCTGATAATCTTTAAATCGTTCAATGCCGCAACAGCACGTGCAATTGGGACAAATTCATGGATCATATCAGCACACTCTTCTGCCCCGCCTACCGGATATTCAGGAATATATGCTTTTACATTACGCAGTTTCAGGTTATAGCTTGCATTTAACATACCACAGTATGCGTCACCGCGTCCCTGAATCAGACCACCATCTTTAGAAGTTTCTTCTGCGGCAGCAACAAACATCTTTGGACCTTCAAAATGTTTTGCTAAAAGTGTTTCAGAAATCTCAGGACCAAAGTTTCCAAGATATACACAAAGAGCATTACATCCTGCTTTTTTGATATCTTCGAGAGCCTGTACCATATGAATTTCACTTTCGACAATGCAGATTGGACATTCGTAGATATCCTCTGCATCATATTTGTCTGTATATGCTTTTACTAAATTTTTTCTACGGTCTACAGAGAGGGATTCTGGGAAACAATCCCTGCTTACTGCAACAATACCGATTTTGATTTTTGGCATATTTTCCATTTGTTAACCATCCTTTCTTATTTGTGCTTGTTCGAATTTCATACCAATTCTATTCTATTATATACAAAGTTATTTTGCAATAAAAAAAAGAGAAAAAATATTACTTTTTTGGTGATTATTTACAGTTCTTTTGGAAAGAAGTTACTATTCACGGTTGATTTTTTGCATGATGTTTAGAATAGCTGTAAAATAGTAACGGAAAGAAGTTTTAGCTGCTAATTTCTGGGGAAAAATTCGTGCAATTTTTACAATTCTGTAGTATAATTAGAAAGATGTAGTGGGCAAATTGCCCAGAATGTTTTTTGGCTGATACAGGGTTATTCAAGGTACAAAAAATATGGATAGGCTGATTTGCCAATGTTTTTTTGGGAAGAAAGGATGGAAAAAAGATGGCAAGAAACAGATTAATTGGTGATTATCCGGTAATTGGGATTCGTCCTACGATTGATGGGAGAAGGGGCCGCTTAAAGTTCGTGAGTCGTTGGAAGAGCAGACAATGAACATGGCTAAGAGTGCGGCAGAACTTTTCCGTGACAATTTAAAATACTCCAATGGGGAGCCAGTAAAAGTTGATATTGCAGATACGACAATTGGGCGTGTGGCAGAAGCGGCGGCCTGTGCAGACAAGTTCAGAAAAGAAGGGGTCGACATTACGCTTACCGTAACACCTTGCTGGTGCTATGGTTCAGAAACAATGGATATGGATAAAGATACCATTAAAGGGGTATGGGGCTTTAACGGGACAGAGCGCCCAGGAGCTGTTTATCTTGCGGCGGTTCTGGCAGCCCATGCACAGAAAGGGCTTCCGGCATTTGGTATTTATGGAAGGGATGTCCAGGAAGCAGATGCAACAGATATTCCGTCTGATGTCCAGGAAAAACTGCTCCGTTTTGGACGGGCTGCAGTAGCGGTGGCAACTATGCGTGGAAAATCTTATCTGCAGATTGGTTCTGTGACAATGGGAATTGCAGGCTCTATTATTGATCCGGCATTTATAGAAGAATATCTGGGGATGCGTGTTGAGTCTGTAGATGAAGTGGAAATCATCCGCAGGATGACAGAGAATATTTATAATGAAGAAGAATATGAAAAAGCACTTTCCTGGACAAAATCACATTGCAGGGAAGGGGATGACAAAAATCCTGAGTTTGTAAAAAGAAGTGATGAACAAAAGGAACGTGACTGGGAGTTCATCGTAAAGATGACCTGTATAATAAAGGACTTAATGAATGGCAACCACAAACTTCCAGAGGGAAGGGAGGAAGAAGCAGTTGGCCACAATGCGCTTGCAGCAGGCTTCCAGGGATAGAGGCAGTGGACAGACTTCTATCCAAATGGCGATTTTGCAGAGGCTATATTAAATTCTTCGTTTGACTGGAATGGTGCAAGGGAGCCATATATCCTTGCTACAGAGAACGATACTTTAAATGGGCTTGGGATGTTGTTTATGAAGCTTTTGACAGGACGTGCCCAGATTTTTGCGGATGTCCGGACCTATTGGAGTCCAGAGGCTGTAAAGAAAGCAACCGGCTATGAACTGGAAGGCGCTGCAAAAGAGGCGGGAGGATTCCTGCATCTGATTAATTCTGGCGCTGCCTGCCTGGATGCCTGCGGTGAAGTAAAGGATGAAAATGGCAATGGAGTGATGAAGCCGTTCTGGGAGATGACGGAGGAAGAACAGAAGGCCTGCCTGGATGCTACAGAATGGTGCGCAGCAGATAATGGGTATTTCCGCGGAGGTGGATTTTCTTCCCGCTATCTGACTAAGGCGGAAATGCCTGTAACAATGATTCGCTTAAACCTTGTAAAGAATTTAGGGCCGGTTCTCCAGATTTGTGAAGGTTATACAGTAGAGCTGCCAGATGAAGTATCTGATAAAATCTGGAAACGTACCGATTATACATGGCCTTGTACATGGTTTGCCCCAAGGACAACAGGTGAGGGGGCTTTTAAGACAGCGTATGATGTTATGAATAACTGGGGTGCAAATCATGGTGCAATCAGTTATGGACATATTGGAGCTGATCTGATTACATTAGCTTCTATTCTGCGTATTCCTGTATGTATGCATAATGTGCCAGAAGAAGATATTTTCCGTCCATCTGCATGGAATGCCTTTGGCATGGATAAAGAGGGACAGGATTTCAGGGCTTGTGCGGCATATGGTCCAATGTATAAATAGATGATTAATGAGTTTAGGAGGGGCATCGGTGCAGACGGTGCCCTTTTCTTGCTTTCTGTCAGGATGCCTGGTTGTAAAAAAGGATAGATATGCTATAATAAATATGTGTTTAAAGGATAGAGAAGTTGGGGGGAAAAGTGGAAGATATATTTTATCAGGAAACAATGGCTGTAATGGAGGAAGTACAGCGGGTAGTAATTGGAAAAGAAGATTGTATCAGAAAGGCGATGGCGGCAATCTTAGCGGGTGGACATATTCTGATTGATGATATTCCGGGAGTTGGTAAGACAACCCTTGCGATGGCATTTTCAAAGGCGATGGCGTTAGAAAGCAAAAGGATTCAGTTTACGCCAGACGTAATGCCTTCTGACATTTTGGGTTTTTCGATGTATCAGAAACAGAGTGGAATTTTTGAATACCAGCCAGGGGCTGTTATGTGCAACTTGTTTTTAGGGGATGAGATTAATCGGACTTCACCAAAAACGCAGTCTGCGCTATTAGAGGTGATGGAGGAGAACAGTGTTACAGTAGATGGTGTGACAAGAAACGTGCCAGAGCCTTTTATTGTAATTGCGACGGAAAATCCGGCAGGAAGTGTTGGAACACAGATGCTTCCCGAATCACAACTTGATCGCTTTATGCTCTGCATGACAATGGGGTATCCTTCTTTGGAGGACGAAATTGAAATTGCAAAGGGAAAGAGCAGCGGAGCATCGGTGGAGGATATGAATGCTATTATAGCGGCAAGGGAGCTGCTTGCAATTCGGGAAGCAGTAGGGGAGATTTTTGTGCATGATAAGGTGTACTATTATCTTTGTACCCTGGTAAAGGCGAGCAGGGAAAGTCCTTATGTCGAGCTTGGAATCAGTCCGCGTGGTACGATTGCGCTTGTCAATATGGCAAAGGCAAATGCGTTTTTATCTCAAAGAAATTATGTGATTCCAGAAGATGTTGCGGAGATTTTTTTGGATGTGGCTTCCCACCGCATTTTACTGAATGCGAAAGCCAGAGCTGGCCGTATAACCGCAAAAAATGTGCTGGAACAAATTCTGGAGCAGGAGAAAATGCCAGCAATAAACAGAAGGAGTAAGACATGAGGCGGTTGGTTGATTTTGTACTTACTGTGCTGGCAACATTTTATCTGGCAGTTATTTATAACAGCAAGAGTCTAGTTTTTTTGGGATATGCGGAAATTTTTATTGTACTGCTGCTGTTTTTGTATAATTGCCTGGTCTTTTTTAGATTAAAGGTCGTTATTGATGCGCCACTTGGTATTACAGAATTTAATAAAAAGATACCTATTCGGATTGTTGTTTATAATTATGGTAAGCTTCCTACTGGAAAAATCGGAATACAATTGTTGGAATCCTATGCGTTGAAACCGAAAAAGAGAAAAACGGTATTTTATTCTTCTGTAGCGGGAAAGAAAAGGGGACAGTCCTATGCGTCAGCGGAAATTTATGCGTTGTGGCGGCCGCAGTATATCGGGAAAGCAATTATAACTCTAAGAAGAGTAAGGTGTTTTGATCTGCTGGGAGTGCTTGTCCTTCCGCTTCCGAAAAAGGCTTATCAGTCCTCGGAGAAAGTAACCATATTGCCGGAAATTTTTCCGGTGTCAGTGGAAACAGGAGCACGTTCCCGTGAGTTTGCGATGGAGCAGGAACGTTATTTATTAACAGGAACAGAGGAATATAACACAGAACAGTTTCAAATCCGTGAATATCAGCAAGGAGACCGATTAAGAAATATCCACTGGAAATTGTCAGCAAAAGAAGATGAGTTGATCGTACGGGAATATCTTCCAGTAATTGGCTGCTCGGTTCTTTTTTTTCTTGATTTATCGGGGGAGTCTGAAAAGAAAAGAGGGGTGTTTTCCAAAAGCATAGCAAGGAGAAAAGAAGTGCAAAAGAAGAAAAAGGCTTTTCTTAGTATACTGCTTTCTGTTTCCAGTGGCATTGCTCAAAGCGGATGCAAACATTTTGTAATTTGGTATGATGAAAAGAAAGAAGATGTTATGCGCTATTGCGTGGAAAAAGAAGAAGATGTTTATAGCCTTTTGACGGAGTTTGATTGTCTGGAGGAAACGAAAAGTGGTTTCAACGTTGAAGAAGAATATGAACGGAAGTATCATGAGAGAGCTTATGTCACGAAGCTTGTGTTAAATCAGAGATTACAGTTGTTCTGTGATGGGGAATTGTTGATGCAGTATCCGGCAGAGGGATTGGGACAGGCATTGGCATCCTATATGATTTATTTGTAATAGAAATGAGGGGTTTACAATGAAAAGGAAAAACCTGATAATACCGTGGCTGAGCCTGAGCTGCATTTTGGTGGGAATGCTGCTTGGTTTTAATTCGGCATTTGAGTGTGGCATCTATATAGAAAAACATCTTCTATCAATTTGTAGTATTTCTGGAGTTGTAGTATTTCTGGTGCTTTATCTTCGCACAAATTATGCTGTGATTTTTACATTATCTGCAATTGCAGGAATGGGACTTTTTGCGTTGACAAGGATTGAATGGCTGCAGGGAGATTTTCAGTCTGTTATTTATTTTATCAATCAAAAATCCATTGAGTATAATGATAAAGTATTTACTCCTTTTGAAGGAATACGGGGAGATATGGATGAAAATCTGTTTCTTTTTATGATAGGCGCTCTATTTGCTGTTTTTATTGCCTTTTTTGTGTTTCAGCTTCGCAATTGCTGGTATGGGATGTTGCCTGTCTATGCCGTATTTTGTATTGACATGGCAGTTGGAAAGACACCCGATAAGGCATCCATTGTTTTTCTGATTGCAGGAATTTCTCTGGCGATGGCATGGGTTTCCCGACAAGAGCATGGCGGGCGGCGTTTTTTTGCCTATAGAAGAACAAAAAGGCAGAGGCCGGCATGGACGTATGCGATTCTTTGCGTCGTACTGTCAGCAGGGTTGGTGTCGGCGTGGCAGTATGGAAACAGGACGGAGGAATTTGTCTTAAAAGATGCCAATCAGTATCTGCTGCGGCAGCATGAGCTGGAACGCCGGGTAAAACGTTCTGCGGAAGATATCGTGCAGTATATTCGTGCACAGACGGGGTTAGACAGTGACGGAAACTTGAGCAATTCGGAGCCGCGTTATACGAATAAGGCTGTAATGACGCTTACTTCTACAAGACAGCCGAAAGCGTCGTTATATCTTCGGGGATTTGTCGGTGGAACATATGAAAATGGAAAATGGAAAGAGTGTGATACCAAATCCTTTCAGAAAATTATGTCAACAGAGGAGGAAGTTGAGGGGGTTTTGAATGTAGGTTATAGTACTTTTGAGAATAGTATTAATTTAGCATATATTCCATCGAAAAACAGGATTAAGATAGAACATACAGGGATAGGAAAGAACAGTAAGTTTGCTTATCTTCCGTATTTTTCAGATAGCGCCAGTGTTTCTAATGATACGTCCCAAAAGTGTATTACACTGGATGGGGAAAATGGAATCCGTAAAAAGCAGAATGAATACTCTGTGAATTGTTTTGATATTGCGGAAAGGGACTTGCAGGCGACGGGCTTTTATTGGGCTATTGGTGAAGATGTCATGAAACAGATCATGCAACAGGAACGGATGAAGGTAGAGGGAATAAGTCCTGGCTGGGATATGCCAGACCAGAAGGTAGGGCAATATTTTGATTATGTCAGAGAAAAGTATATCGGGATTCCTGGGACAGGCTTGACAAAGCTTAAGAGGCTGGCAAAATCAATTCCGGTTTATCGTGATACAGACCTGACAGAAGAAACAGCGGAAACGGTTCGGAGGATACTGGCACAACAGGCAGTATATGATAAAAAACTGGAACCGGTTCCGGATGGGAAAGACTATGTAGAATATTTTTTATTTGAACAACAAAAGGGGTTTTGTGAGCATTTTGCAACGGCTGGAACATTAATGCTTCGTGCACGCAACGTTCCGGCACGTTATGCGGCAGGGTATAAGGTGACGCCTGACCGATTCAAGAAGAATGAGGATGGAACCTATACGGCAACGGTATTGGATTCGGATGCCCATGCCTGGACGGAGGTATTTAATGCCTGTTATGGATGGTATCCTGAGGAAATGACTCCAGGGGAGGGGGCAAATTCAAGAAGACAGGATACCGCTTCCAATCCAGAAAAAACAATAGCTCCGGTGATGCAGGGACAAAAGGAAGATGAAGTAAAAAAGCCAAAAGAAACGGTGACTCTGACACCAGTTCCTACAAACCATCCACAGGATAATGGGAGGGGAAAAGGCGGACAGGTGTTTCAGCGTGGAAATCCAGTTTTTCCTGTTTTGGCAGCTATTATTTTAATTGTTTTAATGTTAACCAGTTATGTTGCTTACCAGCATCATCTGCAAAAGAAATACAGGGAAGAGATGCGAAAGCAGAAAGAGGATATCAATGCGGCAATCAGGATACGCACAGAGTTATTTCTATATTTATTAAGGAAATGCGGAAAGAGAAAACTGCTGCAGAAAAATGAAGCAGAATGGTTTGTATCTCTTGCAGAAGAATATAAAGAAGTGGAAGAAGTGGTGTGGCAGCAGTTAAAAGCCATTCTTCAGGAAGCAGAATTTTCAAATGAAAGTGTTTCCATAGAAAAATATAATTTTTTCTTTGATGCAGTTGCAAAAGCGGAGAAGCTGATTGTAAGTAAATTAAGTTGGGGAAAACGTGGTTTTCTGCGGATAATTGGATTTTCGGAATAGCAGAAAAATTAATTTGGATAGTGTATTTTATGGAAAAATATGTTATGATATCAATAAGTATGTGCAATGTCTGCATTGGTTTGTTGTGTGAGCAGTGAAAAACTGTTAAGAAATATATCAAAGGAGAGAAACTATGTACGAAAATGAGATTGAAAGCATTGCGGCAAAAGGGAGTGCAAAAGAGATTTACTATGGACTTTTACAGCTTACAAAAGACATGATGGAACAGAAGGGAAAGATTCAGGGAAAGAAGAAAGTATATTATATTTCGGCTGAGTTTCTGATTGGGAAATTATTGTCTAACAATTTAATTAATCTTGGTGTATATGACCAGGTTGATAGTGCCTTGAAGAAACATGGAAAGAGCATGGCAGAAATTGAGGAGATTGAAAATGAGCCTTCTCTTGGAAACGGTGGTCTGGGACGTCTTGCTGCCTGCTTTTTAGATTCGATTGCTACATTGGGGCTTCCGGGCGTTGGTGTCGGTTTAAATTACCATCTTGGTCTTTTTAAACAGGAGTTTGACAAAAACTTACAGAAGGAGACACCAAATCCATGGATAACAGACAAAAGCTGGCTTCGCCGTACCAATGTAAGTTATCCTGTTTTGATGAACGGAAATACAGTTCAGTCGGTTATGTATGAGATTGATGTGACAGGTTATGATAATCAGTGCAATACATTAAAGTTGTTTGATCTGGATACAGTAGATGAATCTATTGTACAGGAAAACAGTATTTATTTTGACAAAGAAAATATTGCAAAGAATCTGACGTTGTTTTTATATCCTGATGACAGTGATTATCAGGGACAGCTTCTGCGTATTTATCAACAGTATTTCATGGTGAGCAATGCGGCACAGTTAATTATTGATGAGGCGCTTGCCAGGGGAAGCAATCTTTATGATTTGCCGGATTATGCGGTAATCCAGATTAACGATACCCATCCAACTATGGTGATTCCAGAGATGATTCGTCTGCTGACCAACCGTGGCATTCCGATGGATCATGCAATTGATATTGTGTCTAAAATGTGCGCTTATACGAACCATACGATTCTTGCGGAAGCATTGGAAAAATGGCCTTTGTGGTTCCTTGACCGGGTAGTGCCGCAGTTGATTCCAATTATTAAGATGTTGGATGTAAAAGTCAGGGAAAAATATCAGGATGAAAGAGTATATATTATTGACAAAGATGACCGTGTTCATATGGCACATATTGATATCCACTATGGTTTTAGTGTAAACGGAGTTGCGGCGCTTCATACAAAAATTTTGGAGGATAGCGAGTTAAAGCACTTTAAAGATATTTATCCAAATAAATTTAACAATAAGACGAATGGTATTACGTTCCGCCGCTGGCTGCTTCACTGCAACCATGAACTGACTGACTTTATTACAGAAAAAATCGGTGATGGCTTTAAAAAAGATGCCGATGAGTTAGAAAAGTTGGCTGCTGTTGCAAATAATTCTGCTGACTTAGAGAAGCTGCTTGCGATTAAGAAGGAAAAGAAAGTGCAGTTCAAGGAATATCTTGAGAAAAAAGAAGGCATTAAAGTTGATGAAAATTCTATTTTTGATGTACAGGTAAAGCGTCTGCATGAGTATAAGAGACAGCAGATGAACGCACTTTACATTATATATAAGTATATGCAGATTAAAGCGGGTAATAAACCAAAAACACCAATTACTATGATTTTTGGTGCAAAGGCAGCTCCGGCTTATACAATTGCAAAGGATATTATTCATATGATTCGCTGCCTGTCAGATGTAATCTGTAGGGACCCGGAGGTCAGCCCATATCTGACAGTAGTAATGCTTGAAAACTACAATGTAACTTACGCAGAGAGGGTGATTCCGGCAGCAGATGTTTCAGAGCAGATTTCTCTTGCTTCAAAAGAGGCGAGTGGTACCAGCAATATGAAATTTATGTTAAATGGTGCGGTAACACTTGGAACAGATGATGGTGCAAATGTGGAAATCCATGAGTTTGTAGGAGATGATAATATTTATATCTTTGGTGAGTCCAGTGATACGGTAATAGAACATTATGCAAAGGCAGATTATTCTCCAGAAAAATATTATGATACAGACCCTGAGATTGCAAAACTCGTTGATTTTATCATTAGTAAAGAAATGTTTGCTGTGGGCAACAAAAAGAGCTTGATTCGCCTTTATATGGAGATTGTCACAAAAGACTGGTTTATGGCACTTCTTGACATCAAGGATTATATCAAGGTAAAAGAGCAGGTATTCGCAGATTATGATCAGCGTGAGGAATGGGCAAAGAAGATGTTGGTAAATATCAGCAAGGCTGGATTCTTCTCTTCTGACAGGACAATAGCGCAGTACAATAATGATATTTGGAAATTAAAATAATAATTAATAATGACTGGTGCATCAGCCCGGAGTGAAAAACTCTGGGTGGTGCCCCTTTTTTGTAAGGAAAGGAGGACGGTAGAAATGCCCGGTTTGCTAACAGGGGAGGTTATTGTTTCTCCGAAAATTCTCCTGGTGATGGCAGTTTTAGTGGCTGTCGGAACGGTGATTGTGCATAGAATTGCAAATCGTAAGTGGGGATATACGAAAAAAAGGGAGAAAGAGTTAGAGGAAGCTGATTTTTCTAGAAAAAATGGTAAATAATTTGCGTAATACGATGAAAATATGGTAAAATTAAATGAAAGAACCAACCGTTCTTAACAGATATCAGGGAAGCGATGGGAAAATTCCTAAGAAAAGGAGGATTTGAGATGAAAAGAGTTGGGTTTTTAACAAGTGGTGGCGATTGTCAGGGGTTAAATGCGACAATGAGGGGTGTTGCGAAAACGTTATTTCAGCAGTATCCGGATATGGAAATCTATGGAATTCTGGAGGGGTATAAAGGGTTAATTTATGGGAATTATCGTTTATTAAAATCCAGAGACTTTTCAGGAATTCTGACAGAAGGCGGAACGATTATTGGTACATCAAGAACGCCTTTTAAATATATGCGTGAGCCGGATGAAAATGGCCTTGACAAAGTTGAGGCAATGAAGAGCAATTACAAAAAGTGGGGACTTGACTGTCTTGTTATTTTGGGCGGCAATGGGACGCATAAAACAGCAAATCTTCTTCGGGAAGAAGGCTGCAATGTTGTTACGCTTCCAAAGACGATTGACAATGATATCTGGGGAACTGATATGACATTTGGTTTCCAGAGCGCTGTGGATATTGCGACTACTGCAATTGATTGTATTCACACAACAGCCGCTTCACATGGGCGTGTATTTATTGTTGAAGTTATGGGGCATAAGGTAGGCTGGCTGACGCTTCATGCAGGAATTGCCGGAGGTGCGGATATTATTTTGATACCAGAAATCCCATATGATATCAATGTGGTGGTAGATGCGTTGGATAAAAGAGCAAAGGAAGGCAAGAATTTTTCCATTCTTGCTGTTGCAGAGGGAGCAATCTCCAAAGAAGATGCAGCGCTTTCCAAAAAAGAATTAAAATCAAAGAGAAAGAAAAATCCATTCCCATCTATTTCTTATCAGATTGGGCAGGAGATTCAGGAAAAGACGGGACAGGAGGTACGTATTACTGTTCCGGGACATACGCAGCGTGGTGGAGAGCCGTGTCCATATGACAGGGTAATTTCGAGCCGTTTGGGTGCGGCTGCGGCCCGCATGATTATTGAAGGAAAATATGGTTATATGGCAGGACTTCGCAATGGTGAGGTAGTACCAGTTCCTTTGGAAGAAGTAGCTGGTAAACTAAAAATGGTAGATCCAGAGGCTGATATTATTCAGGAAGTAAAGGGACTTGGAATCAGTTTTGGTGTTTAAGGTTTTCTGACAGGAGGAAAAAGGCATGTCTTATACGGCGCTGTATCGAAAGTTTCGACCAGGTGAATTTGATGAAGTAAAGGGACAGGAACATATTGTTATGACTTTGCGGAATCAGGTTCAGACAGACCGTATTGGGCATGCTTATCTTTTTTGTGGGACAAGAGGAACCGGAAAGACGACGGTTGCAAAGATTCTGGCAAAAGCGGTGAACTGCCAGAATCCGCTTCATGGCAATCCCTGCAATGAATGTGAAGTCTGTCAGAAGATTAACCGGCAGACTTCGATGAATGTAATCGAAATTGATGCCGCATCGAACAATGGTGTTGCGAATGTCCGGGATATTATTGATGAAGTGCAGTATTCACCAGCGGAAGGAAGGTATAAAGTCTATATTATTGACGAGGTGCATATGTTGTCTACAGGGGCTTTTAATGCTCTGTTAAAAACATTGGAGGAACCACCTTCCTATGTTATTTTTATTTTGGCAACGACCGAACCACATAAAATTCCGATTACGATTCATTCCCGCTGTCAGCGGTATGATTTTCACCGGATTTCCATTGATACGATTGCGGAACGATTAAAAGAAGTAACCAGCAGGGAACAGGTACAGGTAGAGGAAAAGGCGTTCCGTTATATTGCAAAGACGGCAGATGGCTCTATGCGTGATGCGTTAAGCCTTCTTGACCAGTGCATTGCATTTTATCTGGGACAGGAACTGACATATGAAAGGGCGCTTCAAGTACTTGGGGCTGTAGATACAGTAGTTTACAGCAAGATGTTTCGGTATGTGGTTTCACAAAATGTAGTTGGCTGTATTGAACTGATTGATGAGATGATGATGACAGGACGTGATTTGAACCAGTTTATCAGTGAACTTATCTGGTATTTGCGGGGACTGATGTTGGTAGACGCTTCAGAACAGGGAAATGAGCTTTTGGATGTATCTCAGGAACAGAAACTGCAGATGCAGGAAGAAGCAGAAATGATTGACATAGATATGCTGATACGCTATATTCATATATTGTCGGATTTGTCGAACCAGATCAGGTATGCTTCTCAAAAGAGAGTTCTGGTGGAAATTGCGTTTATTAAACTGTGCAGGCCGCAGATGGATTCGGTGCAGGATATGACAACGATTTCAGCAAGAATTTCCGCAATAGAGAAACAGTTGGAAGAAGGAGTTGTTGTTGCGGGTTCTATGCCATCAGCACAGGAAAATGTGTCAAAAGCAGAGCCAAATAAACCAAAGATTCTTCCAAAAGCATTGCCGGAAGATATAGAAGAGGTAATACGGCGTTGGAATGAGATTTTAATGGCTTACGGACAGCCGGGAGAACATATGCTGTCACAGGCAAAAAAAGTAGTATCAGACCAGGGGAGCCTGCTGCTGCAGTTTACTGATAAATTAAGTGAAGATTTCTTTTTACAGAATGATAAGCAGGAATTACAATGTTTGCAGCAGATTATACAAAATCTCTTGGGAAAAGAGATTGTAATAGAAACTCGGACAGTGGATGTTGTGGTAGATAATGAATATGAAGACATTTCCCGTCTAATTCATTTTGACGGAATTGAATATGAATGATATTGGAATGGCAATTTACAGATATCAATAGATTAGGAAAGCGAGGATGAGAGAATGGCAAAACGTGGAGGATTTCCGGGAGGAGCAATGCCGGGGAATATGAATAATCTGATGAAGCAGGCGCAGAGGATGCAGAGGCAGATGGAAGAAAAGACCAAAGAGATGGAGGAAAAAGAGTGGGAAGCGACAGCCGGAGGTGGTGCGGTCAAGGTGAGGGTTTCTGGAAAGAAAGAGGTTCTTTCTGTGAAACTTTCTGAAGAAGTTGTGGACCCGGATGACATTGAAATGCTGGAAGATTTGATTGTAGCTGCTGTAAACGAAGCGCTTCGTAAAATGGAAGAGGAAAACAGTAAAATGATGGAACAGCTTACAGGCGGCTTAGGCGGTTTAGGTGGTGGACTGGGAGGATTGTTCTAAGATGGATTTTTATAGCACCCAGATTAGTAATCTGGTGGAACATTTGTCACATCTGCCAGGCATTGGGGCAAAGTCGGCACAGCGTCTGGCGTTTCACATTTTAAATATGCCTGATGAACAGGTGGAGGGACTTTCGGCAGCGATGGTAAGTGCCAAAAAGAATGTGCGCTATTGTAAAGAATGCTGCACTTATACAGATGATGAACTCTGCCCGATTTGCGCAAACCAGAAACGGAATCATAAGCAGATTATGGTGGTAGAAAATCCACGGGATCTGGCAGCATATGAGAAGACAGGTAAATTTGAAGGTGTTTATCATGTTCTACATGGGGCAATTTCTCCTATGGCGGGAGTTGGACCGCAGGATATACGGCTGGATGAATTGATGATACGCCTGCAGGGAGAAGTAGAAGAAGTGATTGTTGCTACTAATAAAAACCTGGAAGGGGATACTACGGCTACTTATATCAGTAAGTTAGTAAAACCTCTGGGAATTAAGGTCAGCCGTATAGCAAGCGGTGTGCCTGCAGGCGGTGATCTGGAATATATTGATGAAGTGACACTTTATCGTGCATTGGAGGGCAGGGTAGAACTTTAGCTGTTTTTTTATGGGTAGTTTAGCCTGGTGGCTTAGTGTTTAATGGTAAACGGCTGTAACTCCCTGTGCAACAAAGTTAGCAAGTTCGACAACGACAGATAGTCGGGTGGTCTGCAATGTGGCATGGCTGTTGCTGCCGGCAAGGTTGACAATGCCGGTAATTGCGGCATTTCCAATATGCGGAAGTTCTTTCTGTACTCCGATTCCCGGAAGAAGCGGGCCTGTGCCAAGCGTAATATATCCAATGTGCTGGCGGATGCCAAGAGAGGCATCAATAGCAATAATAAAAGGCTGATAAAAAGTATCCTGAATTTGTGTAATTACAGAGGCAAGATTGACAGCGTGTACTGGGGAGTGCAGCGTGCCATAAACAATCGGCATGGAAGCCGGTGTTTTGCTGTTTGAAAATGTCTGGGATAGTTTTTCTCCAACAATCGGCCCGAAACAGTCACCGGTGGCACGGTCAGAACCAATACAGAGAAAAACCGGAGTCTGGCGAATCTGCTGGATATGTTTTTTGAGTTTTTTTATTTGCAGTGTAAAGTCTGTCATGGCCTTTGTCTGGTGTACATTATAATAATATAACTGATCTGAGGTAGCGATACAGTCCTGTGTATGGCTGCCGTTTTTCTTTTTTAATAATTCCATTAATGATGCTCCATTTCTCCAGTTTTTTCAAATGTTAAAAAATAATGCTGGTTTAACATTTATTAAAAGTATTTCCAGAAAACAGAAAAACAAACATGATTTATTACAAAACCATTGATGACCATAAAAGAAACCAATCGTCGAATTATCACGAGGGACTGTAGGGGAAATTACCGTTCTTTCGACAAAATCCGAACAGGCTGTATGCTATAATGCTCGAAACTAAGAAACTGTGCAAGCTGTTGGGACAAGGCAGAAGGAATGGAGGGAATATATGGTAAATCAGGAAACAAAGAACGGAGTTGAAAAGAAGGAGTATCATTTTAATACTCTGCCGGAAAATATACGTCAGATAGGAGAACCGCCTGAAAATAACCGCATATATATAGAAGATTATGTTATTACATATATTCATCAAATTTTCCAGAAAAAGCAGGATCAGGCAATTGTCGTATTACTGGGGAAAAAAGGGGAAGATGCGGCTCAGGGGATGCGGTTTATCTATGGGGCTGTTGAAATTGAGTTGAATGTTTTAGAGGGAAATAAAGATTTTACAGCAAAAACATGGGACAAGATACATGAACTAATTTATCGGAATTTTGCAGGTGCGCAGGTGTTCGGCTGGGGAAGCGGTATCAGCATGTGGAACAGCCAGGCAGAGGACATGGTACATTCCATTCAGCAAAAACATTTTTCACAGGAAGGGAAAATTCTTTTTTTGGAGGATTTGAACGAAAAAGAGGAAAAGATTTTTTGCTGGCATAATGGCAAGCTTGCAGAACTTCCAGGGTATGTTATTTATTATGAAAAAAACCCTTTGATGCAGGAATATATGCTTTTGGGACAACCTAAAAAAAGTCATGAAGAAACTTATGACGATAAAGTGACGGCAACAGTGCGTTCTGTTGTAAAAAAGAATATGGAATTGAAAAATCCGAAAAGAGCGGCAGCATGTGGCGTTGGGGCTCTTCTGCTCATTCTAACAATACTGGGAGCAAATCTTTTGGTTCAGAGTACAAAAAAAATAGAAAGCCTGGAAAAAACAATTGCTACTTTGTCAAACGCTGCTGTAACAGTGACAGAAAAGCCGGAAACCAAAACGACAGAAGAGCCTCCCTTATTTCCTGATAAAGGGAAGAAAAAAGCAAATAAGGCAACAAAAGCTCCTGTTTTAGAAAGTCCTAAAGTGACAAAAGCGCCTAAAAGAACAGAAAGTCCGGCGACGAAAACGCCTAAAACAACAAAGTCTCCCCCGGTAACAAAGCAGCCAAAGGTAACGGCAACTCCTAAATCGGATAAAAGCAGTTCTTCGAAAACAGAACCTGCCAGTGCGAAAGCGGCAAGCTATGTTGTGCGCTCGGGAGATACTTTAAGCCAGATCGTATGGAGACAGTATCATACACTCGATTGCATAAAAATGGTAAAAAAGGCAAATAATATTAAGGATGGAGATAAGATTAAGGAAGGGCAGCTTTTGATTTTGCCTGCATATAAAAAATAAAATAAGATTTTTTATGAATATTGCGTTGCAACCTCTGATACGTTATAATTCCTTTAGATTGAATATAGCAACAGTAGAATTTGTGTAAAAGAGGAAACAGAATGAAAAGTTTGGTTGGGCGTTCCTTTGATATTACTGTATTAAGTGAACAGAAGAAAAAAAAGACACGTTTTGTGATTTTGACGGTTGCATGTATATTAGTATGTGCGGCGATTTTTTATCTGGGATTCCGTTGGTTTTTGAACCGACAATATGATTCCTATCAGGTGGAGCGTTCGGTATATGTTAAAAATGGAAATTCCATGTCATATGAGACATATCATGATGGGATTATCCGATATGGGCGTGATGGAGTTACCGCAATTGACAGAAAAGGGAATTCTATCTGGGGTGGAAGTTATGAGATGGCAAATCCAAGGGCAGATACCTGTGGTTCCAGTGTGGTGATTGCCGATATTGGCGGCGATTCTCTTTATGTTTACAGGGGAGAGGGAACCGGAACTGTATTTACCGTTGATTATCCTATTGTGCAGGCATGTATTTCTAATCAGGGAGTAATCGCTGTATTATTGGAAGAAAGCTCATCGAATACAATTGCGTTGTATAATCCATTTAATAAAGCAGAAGCGCTTTTGGCAGAGATCCCTACAAATGTAGAAGATGGTTATCCGGTGTCAGTAGACCTGTCTCCAGATGGAAGCAGTGTAGTTGCTTCTTATCTTAATGTGACAACAGGTGCGGCGCAGAGCCATGTGGCGTTCTATAATTTTTCCGAAGTCGGGAAAAATGCGAACTGTCTGGTGGGGGCGCATAATTATAAAGAAACCTTGATTTCAGAAGTACAATTTATGGGGAATTCGGACGTCTGTCTGTTTGGTGAAAAAGGGTTTTATCTTTGGTCAAACATGAAGCGGCCGGAGGCATCTGCAAAACAGGAGTTTGAAGAGACGATTCAGAGTGCGTTTATTGATGAAGGGCATGTAGGCTTTTTATTGAAAAAAGATGATGCAAAAAATATCCTGCGGTTGTATGATAAGAGTGGTAATAATACATTGACAACAGAGGTGGATGCTTCTTTTACACATATCCAAATCAGGGAAGATGAGATTTTGCTAAATTCCACAGAACGCTGTGCCATTTATCGTACAAATGGCGTAAAAAAATTTTCACAGGACCTGAAAAGTACAATAAGTTATTTCTTTCCAAGCGAGAGGAAGAATTATTACTTCTTTGTGCAGGACTCTAAAATCAAGGTGATTAAGCTTAAATAAGAGTTATCATAGGTAAAAAATTTGCTTGACAAGCACACATATCGGCGTTATACTGTCTAAGTGTGCATTTTTGCGCATAATTTTAGTGAAATGATAGATTCTAATTATAGGAGGTGAAATTAATGCCAACATTTAACCAGTTAGTAAGGAAGGGAAGAAAGGTTTCTACAAAGAAGTCTAATTCTCCTGCATTACAGTACTCTTACAACTCTTTGAATAAGAAGGTTGTAGAGCAGAGCTCTCCTCAGAAGAGAGGTGTTTGTACTGCAGTTCGTACAGCTACACCTAAGAAGCCTAACTCAGCTCTTAGAAAAACTGCCAGAGTCCGTCTTTCTAACGGTATTGAAGTGACAAGCTATATTCCTGGCGAAGGACATAACTTACAGGAGCATAGTGTTGTTTTAATCCGTGGCGGCAGGGTTAAGGATTTGCCAGGTACAAGATACCATATCGTACGTGGTACGCTCGATACAGCAGGTGTTGCGAACAGAAAGCAGGGGCGTTCCAAATATGGGGCAAAGAGACCTAAAAAATAGGAAACCACTGTGATTCACTAATTTGGGGAAGTGCCGGATTAATTTTACCAATTAACCTGGTGCGGACACTTAAGTATCGTGAGTACCGATGATTTAATGAATGGCGGCAGAGCAGTTACCGCTAAATAATGTTAAGGAGGGAAGGAACGTGCCACGTAAAGGACATATTCAGAAAAGAGACGTATTAGCAGATCCTGTTTACCAGAATAAAGTTGTCACAAAGCTGATTAACAATATTATGTTAGATGGTAAGAAAGGGGTTGCCCAGAAAATCGTTTATGGCGCATTTGAGCAGGTAGCAGAAAAATCCGGTAAGGATGCGTTGGAAGTGTTTGAAGAGGCAATGAATAATATTATGCCTCAGCTTGAAGTAAAGGCAAGACGTATTGGTGGGGCAACGTATCAGGTGCCGATTGAGGTAAGACCTGACAGAAGACAGGCTCTGGCTCTTCGCTGGCTTACTCTTTTCTCTCGTAAGAGAGGCGAGAAGACCATGAGGGAAAGACTTGCTAATGAGATTTTGGATGCTGCCAATAATACAGGTGCAGCTGTTAAGAGAAAAGAAGATATGCATAAGATGGCAGAGGCTAATAAGGCTTTCGCACATTATCGTTGGTAAAACGAAAAGTATTTCTAAGATTTTGCTGTGCAAAATCAAGAAATGCTACGATTTCGTTTCAAAAGTTTGCAAAGCAAACTTTCCAAAAGCATATCATATTAAATTAGGAGGTAAAGGTCTTGGCTGGAAGAGAATATCCACTTGATAGAACAAGAAATATCGGTATTATGGCGCATATTGATGCTGGTAAGACAACGCTGACAGAGCGTATCTTATATTATACCGGTGTTAATTATAAGATTGGTGATACCCACGAAGGTACTGCTACTATGGACTGGATGGAGCAGGAACAGGAAAGAGGTATTACAATCACATCTGCGGCTACTACTTGCCATTGGACAATAGAAGACCATGCAAAGCCAAAGAAGGATGCTTTAGAGCATCGTATCAATATTATTGATACACCAGGACACGTTGACTTCACAGTAGAGGTTGAGCGTTCCCTTCGTGTATTGGATGGTGCAGTTGGTGTATTCTGTGCTAAGGGTGGTGTTGAGCCACAGTCAGAAAATGTATGGCGTCAGGCTGACACATACAATGTACCAAGAATGGCATTTATTAATAAAATGGACATTTTAGGTGCTAATTTCTTTGGAGCTGTTGATCAGATCCGTGAGAGATTAGGAAAAAATGCTATCGTTCTTCAGCTTCCGATTGGTAAAGAGGACGAGTTTAAGGGAATCATTGATTTGTTTGAGATGGAAGCATACATCTACAACGATGACAAGGGTGAAGATATCACTGTTACAGAGATTCCTGAAGATATGAAAGAGCAGGCAGAGGAATATCATACAGAACTTGTAGAAAAAATCTGTGACCTGGATGATGATCTGATGATGGTTTATCTGGAAGGGGAGGAGCCGTCTGTTGAAGATATGAAAAAGGCTCTGCGTAAAGGTACCTGTGAGTGTACTGCTGTTCCTGTATGCTGTGGCTCTGCTTATAAGAATAAAGGCGTACAGAAGCTTTTGGATGCGATTTTAGAGTATATGCCAGCTCCAACAGATATTCCAGACATTACTGGTGTAGATGATGAAGGAAATGAAGTTACCCGCCGTTCTTCTGATGATGAGCCATTTTCAGCACTTGCATTTAAGATTATGGCAGATCCATTTGTTGGTAAGCTTGCATTCTTCAGAGTGTATTCTGGTACATTGAATTCCGGTTCTTATGTACTGAATGCTACAAAGAATAAGAAAGAGCGTGTAGGACGTATCCTGCAGATGCATGCAAATAAGAGGGAAGAGCTTTCAAAGGTATATTCTGGTGATATTGCTGCAGCAGTAGGCTTTAAGACGACTACGACAGGTGATACCATCTGTGATGAGCAGCATCCGGTTATCCTGGAATCCATGGAATTCCCTGAGCCAGTTATTGAGCTTGCAATTGAGCCTAAGACAAAAGATGGCCAGGGCAAGATGGGCGAGGCTCTTGCAAAGCTTGCAGAAGAAGATCCTACGTTCCGTGCGCATACCAACTCTGAAACAGGTCAGACAATTATTGCTGGTATGGGAGAACTCCATCTGGAAATCATTGTTGACCGTCTGTTAAGAGAATTTAAGGTAGAGGCAAATGTCGGTGCGCCACAGGTTTCTTACAAAGAAACATTTACATCACCGGTTGATGTAGACAGTAAGTATGCAAAACAGTCCGGCGGACGTGGACAGTATGGACATTGTAAAGTTAAGTTTGAGCCGATGGATCCAAATGGCGAGGAAACCTTTAAGTTTGAATCTACCGTAGTTGGTGGTGCAATTCCAAAGGAATATATTCCTGCAGTAGGCGAAGGTATTGAAGAAGCAGCAAAGGCCGGTATTCTTGGCGGCTATCCTGTTCTCGGTGTACACGCTACCGTATGGGATGGTTCTTACCATGAAGTCGATTCCAGTGAAATGGCATTCCACATTGCTGGTTCCATGGCATTTAAGGATGCTATGAAGAAAGGCAATCCAGTGCTTCTTGAGCCGATTATGAAGGTTGAGGTAACGATGCCGGAAGAATATATGGGTGATGTTATCGGAAGCCTGAACGCAAAGCGTGGTCAGATTGAAGGAATGGAAGATATCGGCGGCGGTAAGATGGTAAAGGCATATGTACCGTTGGCAGAAATGTTCGGTTATTCCACAGAGCTTCGTTCTGCAACACAGGGACGTGGAAATTACTCTATGTTCTTTGAGAGATATGCACAGTGTCCTAAGAATGTACAGGATAAGGTGCTTGCTGCAAAGAAGGGCGAGTAATATTGGATAGTAACAAGAAAATAGCATAAAATGGGAAAAACACTTGAAAAACAGGCAGAATTGCAATATAATAATGCCCATAATGTGATTTTAACCGTAGATTACTGAAAACAGTAACAGATTGAAAAGTGTATTAGGCGCATTGCCTATGAATTAAAGGAGGATAATTAAAAATGGCTAAAGAAAAGTTTGAAAGAAACAAACCCCATTGCAACATTGGTACCATTGGTCACGTAGATCATGGTAAAACAACATTGACCGCTGCTATCACAAAGACTCTTTCTGAGAGGGTTGCAGGTAATGCTGCCGTAGATTTTGAGAATATTGATAAGGCTCCAGAAGAGAGAGAGCGTGGTATCACAATTTCTACAGCTCACGTTGAGTATGAGACAGAGAAGAGACATTATGCACACGTTGACTGCCCAGGCCATGCTGACTATGTAAAGAACATGATTACTGGTGCGGCACAGATGGACGGCGCTATCCTTGTAGTAGCTGCTACAGACGGTGTTATGGCTCAGACAAAAGAGCATATCTTACTTTCCCGTCAGGTTAACGTTCCTTATATCGTTGTATTCCTGAACAAGTGCGACATGGTTGACGACGAGGAACTGATTGAATTGGTAGAAATGGAAGTTACAGAAAATCTTGAAGAGTATGGTTTTGAAGGTTGCCCAATCATTAAGGGTTCTGCTCTTAAAGCTCTGGAAGATCCAAGTGGTGAGTGGGGCGACAAGATTATGGAACTTATGGATGCTGTTGACAGCTTCATTCCAGACCCACAGCGTGCAACAGATCAGCCATTCCTTATGCCTATCGAGGATATCTTCACAATTACAGGTCGTGGTACTGTAGCAACTGGTAGAGTAGAGCGTGGTGTTCTTCATGTAAATGAGGAAGTTGAAATTGTTGGTATTAAGGAAGAGACATCTAAGACTACTGTAACCGGTATCGAGATGTTCCGTAAGCTTCTTGATGAGGCTCAGGCTGGTGATAATATCGGTGCTCTTCTCCGTGGTGTAAAGAGAGAGGAAATCGAAAGAGGACAGGTTTTAACAGCTCCAGGAAGCACAACCTGCCATAAGAAATTTACAGCTCAGGTTTATGTACTGACAAAGGATGAAGGTGGACGTCATACTCCATTCTTCAATAACTATCGTCCACAGTTCTACTTCAGAACAACAGACGTAACAGGCGTTTGCAACCTTCCAGATGGTACAGAAATGTGCATGCCTGGTGATAACGTAGAGATGTCAATTGAATTGATTCATCCAATCGCTATGGAGCAGGGACTTAACTTCGCTATCCGTGAGGGTGGTAGAACAGTAGGTTCAGGTAAGGTTGTAAGTATTGTAGAGTAATCAATAGAATTACAGTAAATTCAAGGCTTCCAAGGTTTTCCTTGGGAGCCTTTTTATGTTTTGAATAATGAAATTGGGTGTGGACGGTGCCAAAACGGTGCCGAGAAATAAAATTTTTCAAGAAAAGAATGCCTGGTAAAAAGAATCGTGAAATGATTTTTGAAGATTATGCTGTTTTAAGTATTTTTTTGACCTTAA
>CANSYK010000019.1 GCA_947651225.1 uncultured bacterium
TATCCGGCGCTGTAAACGAAGCAAAACGCAAGCGTTTTTTTCGTTTACTATATAAAAGCTAACAAAGAGGGAATACTATGACCAGACATTTTCTTTATCGTTATTTTTCAAAAAACCGTATGAAACACCAGTTAATCACCTTATTTATCTGTTCTATTCTTATTCCGGTTTTTATTATCGGAAATATACTGGGAATTCTTACTTACCGACGGACTACTTCCCACTATGAAGAGCTGTCCCGCTCGCAGGTAAAACTGGCACATTCTACAATTGTATCCACCTCCATATACCTGCATGCCATTTATGAAACGGTACTCAATAACGCAGAACTCCAGGAACTATTATGTACTGATGACCCTGATTTTGATTCTATGGAAGCCTCTGCAAAATTGACTGATTTACTGAACAAAACTTTATCAAATACCGCTATGCTTTCTACGCTCAAAATATACGTACCTGCAAATTTGATACAAAATACAGAACCAAACAACTATATAGCGCCATTCACTAAGGAACTGGAAGAAACACCCTGGTACCAAAAATCCAGGAAAATTTCTGGAAACTTCTGGATCAGCGATATCCAAACAGGCCAGAATGATATGGATTACTGGGAACTTCACTATTGCTGCCGCATCCCGGTTCCCAGGAAAAATACCTATGCTGTATTAATAATGTCTGTTTCAAACGACTATATCCGCAATCTGATATCTAATAAAAATTATCAGATCTACATCAATGTGAAGGAGGAACCTGTATTTATAAGCTCTGACCGCCAATATGCCGGCAAAAAATTTCCTTTGGATATCGAAAAAGAAGAACAGTATCTGAAAACGGGATTTTTTATGCTATTTGGCGAAAAAACAATTGGTTCTTTTGCAACGGTCAATCTGTACCACTCTTCGGACAAATTGCATATTTTCGTAGCAGATGCTAATGCTGTCGGTATTACACGCCAGTTGCTTATCCTCTTTGTCACCATCATGCTTCTTGCCCTGCTGATCTCTGTAGTCATCATTTTTTTATACGCCAATTATTTTAGCGGACGTATCAATACACTTAGGATTGCTATGTCCAAGGTAAGCAATAATGATTACAAAATTGTAGACAATATCCAGGGGGATGATGAACTTACTGCGACCTTCCATGATATGAAGACCATGGTAGAAAAGTTGAAAATGGCAGAAGCACAGATTTATCAGGCACAGATACGGGAGCAGATGATTGAAAATCAGCAGCAGCAAATGAAACTGAAACTTTTAGCAAACCAGATTAATCCACATTTTCTGTATAATACACTGGAAACCATCCGCATGAAGGCTTTCGTAGATGGGAATAAAGAAATTTCCAGAGCAATTAAACTTTTAAGTAAATCCATGCGCTATGTACTCGACAATACCCGAACCTCCTCCACTACATTGGATAAAGAACTGGATTATATCGCCACCTATATGGCAATTATGAAACTGCGTTTCGGCTCCCGCATTAATTATGACCTTCGCATTGATGAGCGCATTACACCATCTGATTACCGGTTACTGCCACTCCTGCTGCAGCCGGTTATTGAAAACGCTATCTCCCACGGCCTTACAGATCTGGATGAGAATGGACGCATTATTCTTAAAATATCCCTCTCCAGAGATGGGAGGAAACTAAATGCCCATGTTTTCGATAATGGCATTGGAATGTCAAAAGAAAAGCTGTCAGAGGTAACTGCCCATCTTAACACACCAGTGAAAAATTCCGAACATGGAATAGGGCTTTACAACATAAACAACCGTATCCATCTCTTTTATGGACCGGAATATGGCATTCTGATCAGAAGCAAAGAACACTGGGGAACCTGTGTTACTTTAACACTTCCATTATACAGTGTTTTGCCAAAAGCTGATCCCCCTTGAACAACAGAGTAGCAAAAAGGAATTTTCAAACACACTCTAGGAAGCAGCGGCAGCTCTTGCTGATGTTTGTTTTTTTGCATTGATTAAATCCACATGATACACGTCGCCATATCCCAATCCATTAAGCGTACTCTGCAGCTCCATTAGCAGCCTATCAAATTCTTTTCCTGGCGCAAATACCATTCTCCAGGAATAATTGATAACCATTGTTTTACACTGCCCACGCACCGTTGTGATATTTGCATCCTCATCTGCTGTCGAATAATTTGCACCAGGAGCAACCAGAAGCATGTTATGTTTCTTAAGATACTCCATCGCTGTGTCTGCTCCCATGTAAGCCCCATAGGGCCTGCTGCGCCGTTTGCCTGCCCGTTCATCTCAACGCCTTCTGGTGAATACAGCCAGTCGATAAAATCCGCAATCCTCTGTGGATCTTCTGCTTCAGAGCCGATTGCAATAATATTTGTAGGATCTCCATCTGGAAAGCATCCAAAAGAAAATATCTGCATATCTTTTACAGGCGCCATCTTAAATCCCTTGCCCGCAACCAGATTCTCAGCAGTATGAAACATGCTTTGCCCAACCCACGGCCATGGACTATAGAGAACCTTTCCCTTCTGATACTTCAACAGCCAGGCATCATAACTCTGTGAAAAAGATTCTGGATCTACCAGCCCTCTGGAATTCGCTTCGTTGAAAAATCGAAGTACTTTAATATAGAAAGAATCACTCTCTATGATATCCTGATAATCTGAACCATCCGCTTTAGCCAGTACAAACCCCTGCTCATCATATCCATACATACAGACTATCTGTTTTGCGTTGTTCATCATATTATAATCCCAGTTTCCAAACAAAGAAAAGGCATAGATGCCTTCTGCTTCGACTAATTCATTCGTTTTCACTACTGCATTCCCATATTTTTTCATGATATCTTTATTCTTTATTAATTCCGTGCAATCCATAATCAGTCCAGATTTTGCCAGCTCATTGAACTTGCCGTTTGAACTATTGATTAAAATCAGGTCTCCAAGGTTGCCTGTTGCCGCACGGGTCTGATAGAGCGTATCCCCTCCGCCTCTCACATTCGGCGCAATAATGTTAAGTTCCATATTAAACCGGTCTTTCACTACTTTGGCAAACCAACCGCTCTGGATTCCCTGGTAGTTCGCAAATTCATCATATACATCTACTGTAATAAATTCTTTATAATTTTTCTTCTCTGAACCGCCGTCTCCCAATTCCCCGGTCTCTCTGCCGCATCCTGCTGCTTGTAGTACAAACAGCGCCATATAGAACAATATGCAAATCACTTTCTTTTTCATTTTCATAGCCTCTTTCCCTCAATCTATCTTTATTGTCCAAGCGCACTGTATATCGTATACATAATAAAATTTATAGTTATTGTAACACGAAAACTATAGATTTTCCATTACTAACATTGTTATTATTGGTTACTTCACGGCTATTCAAAACATCATGCGAAAAACCATCCGGCTATGCCGTCTGGCGCTGCAAAACCAGCAGCTTTTGTTTTTCTTATGATGTTTAGAACAGCCTACACGCTGATTTTAGAAAATAATCACCCTCTTACGTGCAAGCACGACGAGTTTGACTATTTTCTAAAATCAGCCGTGAATAGTAACAATAATAACAAATAAATAAAAAAAATCTAAAAAAACACTTGCATTATTTTTATTTCTTTGTTATAATAGCTTCGTTGTCAAAAAATGACAACGGTTGAGCGCGATTAGCTCAGCTGGCAGAGCACCTGACTCTTAATCAGGGTGTCCAGGGTTCGAACCCCTGATCGCGCATTAAAGTCCTTGTTTGGCAGTTAAACTGTTGGGTAAGGGCTTTATTTTTTATCTAATCTCTTTTTAAAACAGCCACCGCTTTTGATTTCATTTTAACAGGTATCAAACGAAGAAGGCGGTTGAAAATCCCTGGCACAATAATCTCCCGATTCTTCATTAATCCATTATATGCGATATGTGCCACCCGATCTGGTGACATTGCCCAAAATGGCGTTTTCTTACCTGCCCTTCGAAAGAAATTCGTATGGGTTGTTCCTGGATACAATGTACATACCTGTATGCCCTTTCTTGCCGCCTCACTACGGATTGCCCGGCTATAACTTGCCACATATGCCTTGCTGGCATAATATGCGGCTGTATATGGTCCTGGCTGAAAGGCACCTACAGAAGCCACATTTAAAATCTTTCCGCCGCCCTTTTGATACATTTCACGCAAAAATACAGTGCATAACTGTGTAACAGCCTGTATATTCACCTGAAGCATCTGGTTAAGTTTTTCTGCATCATTTGTCACTGCTTCTCCTATCAGTCCCACCCCGGCATTATTTACTAAAATATCAACCGAAACCTTTTTCTTCTTTAACTGTTGATTTATTTTCTGTGCAGCATCTGGCATACTTAAATCCTGGCAGATTGTCACTATCCCATTTTTCCCTCCCTGCATAAATTGCAGCAATTTTACTTCCGTCTGGTACAATCTTTCCTTAGAAGGCGAAACTAGAATCAAATCATATCCTTCTTTTCCAAAGCATTTCGCAAGCGCAAAACCAATTCCGCTTGTCGCACCTGTGATTAAAACTGTCTTTCTTTTCTTCATAATTTTCACCAAGCCTCAAGCGAAGACGCTTGCATTTTATCCTTCCTTCTTTTTTTCTTTTCCCTCTCTACATAATCTTTCCTGCCTGCCAAATACACTCTAGAGCGTGTTTGAAAATTGCTTTTTTTGACTAAATGGGGGCAAATATTGCACAAAGCATAGAGTGCAGATTGTGAACCACCATTCATAGCAATTTACAGTCACCTGTTTTACTGTTTCTCCATAAGATATTATACCAGATCCTATTAAAAACAGCGATATTATAACGGTTTCCAGTCGATTTTTTTTAAATATCAGAAGCAAAACATTCTGATATTCCCAAAAGCCATTGTAAATAATATAGTAAACGAAAAAAACGCTTGCATTTTGCTTCGTTTACAGCGCCGGATACACGCTGCAAAGCAGCATAACTTCCTATGTGTATCCGTGTGCATCCATTATAGTTAACGCATGTATTTTATGCGTTTACTATAATATAAAATCAACAAAAAGGAGATAACACCTATGTCCAGATGCCCCAATAAGCTCGCCCGCCGCCTGCAATGCAACATCCCCCTGAACCGAAAAGCTCTCTGCTTAAAGCGTTCCTGGGATGAAGTCTCTGCCATATTAGACAAAGCCTGTGCCAAAAAATGCCCTTCCGAAAAGAAAAAACATCATTAATTGACTTTCGGCCTCCCTTTTGTTACTATTCACAGTTAGGATCTTGTCTGCCAGAGCATGTTTGAAAAATGCAGATTGTAAGGAACGGAACGTTCCTGGAATTATTTTTCAAACACGCTCTGGTTCTGAAAGAGGGGGTTTTCTATGTTTCAGCCAAAACTTATTGTCACCGACTTAGACGGAACGGCATTGAAGAAAAACAAAACAATATCCAAAGCCACAGCAGAAGCCTTTACCTGGTGCAAACGTAACAAAATTCCATCAGCAATCGCCACAGCTCGTTACATCGGCGGCGCCATGCCATATGCAAAGGCACTGCATGCAGATTTCCAAATCCTTACTGATGGAACTTTGGTCTATGAAAACGGCTCTTTGATTTATTCAAACGCAATGGACATTTCAACCACAAATGCTATCCTTTTAGAACTAAAAAAACGCAGCTATACTTCCCACATCACAATCTCCACCACAAAAGGAATATACCGTTATCCGGCAAACTCCCGAAACCGCAACAGCGGATTTTGCTTCTCACTTGAAGAAAATTTCCCTTATCCCGGAAATAAAATGGTCGTAGAACTTCCAGAAGATTGCGTTGCAGAAGAAATTGCAAAACAATGCCACTGCCGCCAGTTTCGTTACCGTGATGAAAACCGTTATGCTTTTTGCAGCAAAACCGCCAGCAAACTGGATGCCATTTTACAGATCACACAAAAAATCGGAATTACCCTAAATGATGTACTTGCCTTTGGCGACGACCTCAATGACCTTGATATGATTATCCATTGTGGTTATGGCGTTGCTATGGGAAATGCACTGGAAGAGGTAAAAACTGCAGCAAATGAAGTTGCTGAAAGCAACGAAAATGATGGCGTTGCCAAAATCCTTTCCCGATATCTTTAAAAATTTTCTCAGATCGCTGATTTTTTACATACTTAAAAAGGACACTGCCATGCAGCATCCTTTTTTATCTTTATAAATAGAGAAATATTTCTTATTTAAGGGTAACCTTAGCGCCTTCGCCTTCCAGTTTAGTCTTAATCTCTTCTGCCTCATCTTTAGAAGCACCTTCTTTAACAACCTTAGGAGCGCCATCAACAACTTCCTTAGCTTCCTTCAGTCCCAAACCGGTTACTTCACGAACAACCTTAATTACTTTAACCTTGTTTGGTCCAACCTCGGTAAGTTCTACATCAAACTCATCCTTTTCAGCTGCTGCATCAGCTGCCCCGCCTGCTGCTGCTACAACAACACCTGCTGCTGCAGATACGCCAAACTCTTCTTCACAAGCCTTTACTAAATCATTTAACTCTAACACTGTCATGCCTTTAATAGCATCAATAAATTCCTGAGTAGTCATTTTATTATACCTCCATATAAATTAATTAATCCTGCGCCCTTCTGTATCAGGGCTGTCAAACTGTATTAAGCTTCTGCTGCACTATCACCCTTTTCCGCAATCTGATTAAGAACACGGGCAAGATTTGTAATAGGTGACTGCAAGGAACCAAGCAGCTTGGAAATAAGTTCCTCTCTGGAAGGAATACTTGCAAGTGCCTTTACACCATCTACATCATAGAAATTGCCTTCTACAACAGCACCTTTGAACTCCAGTGCCTCTGCTTCTTTCGCCATATTATTCAGAATTCTGATCGGCGCCGTAGCATCTTCCATGGAAATAGCAATTGAGGAAGGTCCATCCAACAAATCATTTAACTGCGCAAAATCTGTCCCCTCAAATGCACGCTTCATCAAAGTGTTCTTGTACACCTTGTATTCACAGCCAGCTTCCCTGAGGTCTTTACGAAGTCTTGTATCCTGCTCTACCGTCAGTCCACGATAATCAACTAATACAACTGTTGCAGCACCGTCAACCTTAGACTTAATCTCGTCAACAATCGGCTGCTTTAACTCTACTTTTGCCATGAGTGAAATCTCCTTTCCTGGGTTGTCCCCATAATCTTTCACTGCTCGTATTAGAAAACCTCCCTGTCCGTAAACAGGGAGGTGTAAGATTCATACATTCATTCCATCTTCCTCGGCAGGCGATTCTTCTTACGCCGGTTCACCGGCACCTGCTGTCTACGGCAGTGTGTTCTGCTTTTGCAAAACCTCTAGTAGAGTAACATAATACCACACTGATGTCAAGTATTTTTTCATTATTTCAGACACAAGCCGCAGGCTGAATATCCCTGACTTTCCAGTGTTTCTTTTGTCTCTGTAACAGTCTTCTTATTTTCCTTGTTCATATCTTTTACACCAGAACAAGAAGGCAGATGAAATTTCTTTGTATTCGTATTTAGAATATATTTCTTTACTTTATTATCCGCAGCACTTTCTGTTTTTTTATCTTTTGCGCCCCCTGTCGGCTTTGCAGCCTTCTTTACAGCGCTTCCTTCCAGATGGCTTTCCCCTGTCTCATAATCAATCTCTATGCCAGGCTGGTTATTGTAGACAAAAACATCAAAACAAACGCCTTCTCCTTTGTCCTCTACAGAATATGCCTCCATACGGACACCCTTGGCAACCAGGTCATCTCCGTCATAGACTGGAGTAACACGATATAGAACATGATGATCTGTCTTTTTAACATACTCTGCCACTTCATTTTCAAAGGGGAGCATTCCTTCCACATTCATATAACGAGTACCAGTAATCAGATTTTTTTCATTTGCATTTTCTCCGGCAAGCTGAAAACCAATCAAATGACAGCGGTTATAGAGATATTTCCCTTCCACTCCCTGATATTTTACATTATGCCAGCCTGAGGGGTGTACTGCGCTGATTTTTCCTCGCTTTTCTGTTGGCATAATATTCTGCCCGATATTTGCATATGCCACTCCACAGCGTCCAAGCGAATCTAATGCACTATACTCCTCAAAAGATTCTTCTGTCAAATCCTTTTTATCAAAATCGGGGACATTATCTCCGATAACTACATATGCTTCTTCTGAAAATTCAGGAATATCCTCTAAACTGTCTGTAATTTCTGTAACGTTTCCCTGTCCATCCTGCCCAGATTTTTGTTCCTGCAGAACCTCTTCTATCGAGCATCCGCAAAAACAGAGACTTAAAATAAAAAGAAGAGATAAGAAAACCTTTTTGAATCTATTCACCTGCATATTAAACTCCATTCCTCTGCCCTTCGTTAAAAACAATCAATCATTAACCTATTTCACCATAAGCGTAATTCCCTGTTTCTTTCCATTATAAAGTTCCACCGTAATCTTACAGCTTCCTGTCTTTTTGGCTAAAATTAAACCAGAAGAAGAAATCGTTGCAACAGCTTTGTTACTACTTTTATAAGTTGCCTTTGTTGCATAACAGCCCATAGGCAATTCATAACGTATCTGTTTTGTCTTCCCTACCTCTAAAACCGGTTTTTTTGGCCTTACCGTAAATCGATATGGAGCCCTGCGGACATGTACTACTACAGAACCCTTATAACCATTTTTTCCGGTTACCGTAATCTTTACATAACCCGATTTTTTAGTACGGACAATACCTTCCTGAGAAACTGTTGCAATCTCTTTATTTCCAGACTTCCACTTTACAATCTCTGCCTCATTAATATCTTTCCGGTATGCTGCTTTTAATTTAACTGTTTCGCCAGCTCCTACCCGGATTCCGCTTCCTGGCGTAATGGCAAGTTCTGTCACCCGTACCTTTACAGAAACCGATTTTCCATCTTCTGTTGTCGCCGTAACAGTTGCATTGCCAGCACCATTTCCATAAACGTTTCCATCAGAAGTGACCATGGCTACGGCCAAATTAGAAGTGGAATAGGTAACCTTCTCCGCAGCAGCTTTCGGAACAGTCTTTATCCCCAGCGAAGCCCTTTCCCCATATGCCAGTTCCAGCGTTTCCTTACTTGCTGTTATATTTTCTGTCACTGTTTCTTCTTCTGTATATACCTTTCCTGATACTTCTACAGCGTCCAAATCCAGAGGCTCACTATTAAGCAGCTCAAGTTTCACAGTATGTTTCCCATTTTCCAAACCAGTAAGCTGATAAAAAGCACTCCTCATCCCTGTATCTTTCACAGAATAACTCTTATTTACAACCTCGCCATCTACACTGATTTTTATTTTCGAACCTGAGCTATTGCTCCCTAAGATACTAATGCCTGTTCCCTCAAAAGTAACAGAAACCGCAGACGACTTTTTCTTTAACTGCGAAACCGTCCTTCCAATATATAGATAACTCTGGCTCTGCAGACGGCTGTTTGAACCACTGAATTTCAATACGGAATTCAAATCATCCATTCTTGTAATATGCGTAATTCCACCTGAAACCGGAAGTACCTTTACATTATCAAAGCTATTTTTGTAATAAGCACTTGCAAACGCCACCCTGCCAGAATTAACTGGTGATTTCTTAACTGTTTTTTTTGCCACCTGCTCATTATTAATATAAGCTGTCACTGTATTGTCCAAAACCTTCAGTTTCAGATTCACAAATCGCCCCTGCTTCATACCGCTGATTTTTCCATTTGCAATCTTTCCTTGATTACTGTACAGACGCCAGATGCCATCCTGATAAATACGCAGCCAATATCCATTATCCGCAATAGACTGCACTGCATTATATCTTGCACAGATTGCTGCGTAATTCTTGGCATTTTCATCAGAATCTAACATCACATCAGCCGAAACGATATAGTCCTTCCATGTGTCATCTCCTAAAGAAGTCACTGGATCCATTGGTGCCCCTGACCACCCGCTTGGCATATGATCTTTATTAATCTGCTGCCGCATGACACGATTCCCATTTGCCAGCTTCACTATCTCAAACGCACCATTTACATCGCTTGTATAACGTGGCGTCTTTCCCCGCCGTTTCAAATAAGCTTTTTTATATTCAAAATTATCTGTATATGGAAGTTCCAGTTTTTCATCTGTTTTTTCAGAATCAACACTGGTCGTCTTCTTCCTTTCCGCATATTCCTTCTGTCCTGTTGTCGTTGTCAAAGTCACCATGGAATACGGTTCTACAGTCACAGTATAAGTATATGTTTTACCAGACTTTGTCGGCGTAAGTGTCCCCGTCTTTTCCAGCCAATGCGCATCATATGCCTCTGACTTTTCATTGCTCTTTGTTTCCCAGACGGAAACTTTAGAAGAGGCTTTTTTCAAATTAGATACTTTTACATTATAGGTTCTTGCCTTTTTACTGTCATTTGTAATTACAGTAGAATAATCGCCTGTCTTTTTATCTGCTGCTGTTAAATAAGTATTTTTTGTATCAGTAATACAATGATTTGTCTGCGTCCCATCTCCATGGGAACCACTTTTCACGATACACCAGCCCTTTTCTATAAAATTCGTAAAGTGCATAGACATAACCAATCCATTAGAAACAGAATAACCACCTGACCATGGCGTATTTGCCGCAAGAAGTTGTTTTGGAAAATATACCGTTCCATCATAATAAGCGGCAACAGATGGCTGAAATTCATAAAGCGTCATATCTGACTGCGCCATGCCAATAATAATTCGATTCGCAATATCTAACATACCATTCAGCCCTGTAGTCGATTTTCCATTTTCTGTATTGTTCACACCAAAAATGGAATCCGTTGCCACGGAAGAACCCTCACTGAACCAGACTTCCTTTTTATAGGTATCATGCAGTTTCTTTACATTTTTATCCATATAAGAGTTATAATGGCATCCTATCACATCTACGGCATCACGATATTCGCTGTCCGCTAACATCTCCTGCGCTACATACATATTATCTGTTTCATCAGCCGCCACAATCTTAACCTTGCTGTAATCATAACGTTGAATTTTTTCTGTATCAAGCGCCTTTCTCAAATATTTTGTCCACTCCTTTTCAATTACTCTCTCATTACGGTTTGCGCTGACATAGGAAAATTTTATTTTCCATGTATCATAGGCAGCGTCCATCGTTTCCTTATACCAGCGATATCTCGCTTTAAAACCTGCTTTATCACTCTTTTCATATTTTTCCTCTACCCATGCGGGTATTCCCCAGCAAAGCATATCCACCGTAATATCAGGATTAATTTCCAAAGCATCATGCGCAAACATAAAACCCGCTCCACGTTTCACATTTGCATCCTGCCCAGGATTCCGTTTCGTTGTCGGTTCCGCACCAGAAGAAGTATCAGAATCACAGCCAAGTTCTATTTTAATATGAGAAAGCCCCACACCATTCTTTGGATGAAAAAGCCAGTTCATAATCTCCCAATACTGGTCAGGATTTTCCTCTTTATAGTCCATCAAAAGCCGGGAAGAACCATTACAGGTAACTGCCCCTAACCCCCGGAACAAACTGTTCGCACTTTTTATCTGTGTATTCCCATCAATCTTTAATGTCTGTACTTTTTCCGCCGCACTTGCCTCTCTCTGCCCAGCCTGCATGCCTGAACCCGTCCCAGCATACAAAGAACCAACAACTATACTGCCTGTAAGCAGCCACGTAATACATTTTTTCCATACCTTCATAATAAAATCCCCCTTACCACATCTTCTGCGGCTCAAATAATAATGAAAAACACGCTCTAATTCGCAAAAAAGGACCATACATACATATGGCCTTTTGCTAATTACGTTTTTTTATTTTACAGTAAAACTCTTTTTCTTTGCCGTATAACCAGACTTCTTTACAGTAACAGTAATTTTATTTTTCTTTACTAGTTTCTTACTCAGTTTTACAGTAAATACTCCTGATGCATTCGCTTTCGCCGTATATGTCTTTGAAGCAACTTTTACTGTAACATTTCCACTCTTTATCGTCTTTCCTTTGATTGTCTTACTTCCTGCCTTATAACTTGTCAGCTTTAACGTACTAATCGTCTTTTTCTTAGTAGTTTCAGGCGCAGGTGTTACTGTTGGTACATCGTCTGTATCTGTCGTTGTATCAGAAGAAACTTTTTCGGATGTTACATCTACTGCTTCATCACTAGTATAACACGTTGCGCCAAGAATAGCGATACAAATCTGTTTTGTTTTTGCAGAATCTTCATCATCCGCAAGCTGAACCGGCATTTCCAGGCTTCCAAAACCACTGCTGTTAAAGAAAAAACACGCTCTAGCACTATTCCTGCGCCTTCCGATTAATATATTCTGTCTTATATTTTGAATATACAATTGTCTGGTCATGATACAAGCCATAATATCCCGACATCAGATAACTCACACTGATAGCAATCAAAAAATAAGGAACTGCCTCATAACCAAACAACTCAAAAGCAATCAGCATAGAAGTAATTGGACAGTTTGTAACGCCGCAAAATACCGCAACCATTCCCACAGCCGCACAAAGCGAAGGCGAAATTCCAGCAATCTGTCCAAAAAGACAGCCAAAGGTTGCCCCTACAAAAAAAGATGGGACAATCTCTCCACCCTTGAACCCGGCCTCTAAAGTCAACGCCGTAAACAATATCTTTAGAAAAAATGCCTCCGGCCTCACATTCCCCCTGATCGCCTCCTCAATAACTGGCACACCAGCTCCCATATAATCTGCCGTACGCAAGACTACAGTTAATCCAATAATCATGCAGCTTGAAAAAAGAATGCGGATATATGGATTTTTAAACTTCATGCGATAAATGTCTCCCAGCCCATGGAGCGCCATACAAAATAGAACACTTAACCCCGCACAGAAAATCGCAAGAAAAATAATCTTCGCACTGGGTATCAGATGAAATTCCGGAATATGCAAAATCGTAAACAATTCTGGATTAATCCCCATGTCTGTTGCAACCTTAGAAGCAATTAACGACGAAAAAACACAGGGAACCAATGCAGCATAATACATTACCCCAACACTTACTACCTCCATTGCGAAAATCGACGCAGCAACCGGAGTCCCAAAAATAGCAGCAAATGCCGCACTCATTCCGCACATCACAACAATACGTCTGTCCTTTTCGTCAAAACGAAACCATCTCCCAAGCTGATTTCCAATGCTTCCACCAAGCTGCAAGGCAGCTCCCTCACGCCCTGCAGAACCGCCAAATAAATGTGTTAAAATCGTCGAAATAAAGATTAACGGCGCCATTTTAAAAGGAAGCTCCGTCTCTGCATGAATTGTTGAAAGTACCATATTCGTTCCTTTATCATTTTTGTATTGAAATACTCCATATAAAAATACAATCACAACACCCGCAAGCGGCAAAAGAAAAATTATCCATGAATTCTCTGTACGAAAATCCGTTACCTGCCGCAGACAATAGGCAAACAGCGTACTAAAACCACCTACTACTACCCCTACAATTGTAGAAAAAATGCACCATTTCAAAAAAAGCGCAAAATTACGCCGAATCCTTCTTGCATAGAACTTAACCATTTCTATCTGTTTCATAAAAATCTCCATTCTGCCGCCTTTTAGTTAACGGCACAAATTTTTTCTGTTGTTACACTACTGCTTTCTACAGGTTCTTAACTCAAATACTGTTAGCCAAAGACATTAAAGCATTTTTTTAAAGTATATATCAATCTTCCCTTCTTGTGAATAGGATTTCCGGTTATTTCCTATTGACTTTTCCAATAACGAAGCTATAATTAAGAATGATTACTATTATTACATTAGGGAGGATCTTATGTCGGCGATTAGACATAGCAAGCAAAGGGATGCCATAAAAGCATATCTTTTGTCAACAACGGCACACCCTACTGCTGAAATTGTATATGAACATCTCAAAAAGGAATTTCCTAATATCAGCTTGGGTACAATATACCGCAACCTGAACTTCTTAGTAGAACATGACGAGGCACGCCGCCTAAACTGTGGTGATGGCTTTGACCATTTTGATGGCAATCTCTCTCCACATAATCATTTCTTTTGCCGAGACTGCGGCCAGATTTTCGATTTGCATATGCAGGAAATTGACCATATTGATGTCCTTGCAAGTGCAGGCTTTAGCGGGAAAATCGAGGAGCATGTTATCTACTTTCGGGGGTTATGCGAAAATTGCCTGAAAAAGGATTAAATTTATTTAAAAAGGTGTTGACAATAAAAAGAATCATGTTATAATAACATCATTAACAGTAACCATTACTGTTAATAAATCTATTAACAACTCTTACAGCAAAATGAGGATACTTCAAATTACTGTAAGTTAAAAAAAATTATAAACAAAAAAGGAGATTATTATTATGGCAAAGTTTGTATGTACTGTATGCGGTTATGTTCATGAAGGAGATTCTGCTCCTGAAAAATGTCCACAGTGTGGTGTAGGCGCTGATAAATTTAAAGAGCAGTCAGGTGAAATGGCATGGGCTGCCGAGCATGTTGTTGGCGTCGCACAGGGCGTTGATGAAGAAATTATTCAGGGACTTCGTGATAACTTCAATGGCGAATGTTCAGAAGTAGGTATGTATCTTGCTATGGCAAGAGTTGCTCATCGTGAAGGCTATCCAGAAATCGGCCTTTACTGGGAAAAAGCTGCTTACGAAGAGGCGGAACATGCTGCTAAATTTGCAGAGTTGCTTGGTGAAGTTGTTACTGACAGCACAAAGAAGAATCTGGAAATGCGTGTAGAAGCTGAATGTGGCGCAACAGCTGGCAAATTTGAATTAGCAAAGAAAGCCAAAGCTGCTAACCTTGATGCAATCCATGATACCGTCCATGAAATGGCAAGAGATGAAGCTAGACATGGTAAGGCATTCAAAGGACTTCTTGAGAGATATTTTGGTTAATCTGAAAATGGCTTGAAATAAGGCTTTACAGAGGAATGAGTATGAAAGTGCTTGTTCCTCTTTTTTGGCAATAAGGAACTGTAAAAAAACTCCCGGAGAATCCATCCCCGAGAGTTTTTTTATCTGTAATAATCTTTTTCTATAACTTTGCTACAACTACTTTCTTACCCTGACCTTTGTTCTTAAATAAAATCTTATATGGCGCTACCTTTTTAGCAGGTACAGAAATCTTACAATTATTTACTCCTGTCAATGCCCCTCCTTTTACTTTCTTAAGGACTTCAGAATAAATCAGGACACTTCTAAGGCTCTTACAATCCTTAAATGCAGATTTACCTATAATCTTTACAAGAGCATTAATAATTACTTTGTTTAATTTCTTACAATTCTCAAACGCTTTCGCACCAATATTAATTGTAACTGTTGAGGCACCATATCGAATCTGACTTTCTTCAAATGACAGACCGCCTAAGTTCTTCTTTGGAGCATTCCCTATAGAAACCTTCTTCAAAGAGGTGCAGTTCTTAAAGGCCGCTTTTCCAATTTTTGTTACTGTTTTTGGCATACTTACCGTTTTAAGACTGGAGCAGCCATTAAAACTATTCTTCGAAATTGTCATTAACTTTGAAGGGAGTTTCACACTGGTAAGCTTTTTACATCCCTGGAAAGCACCTGCTTCAATTTTTGTAATATTTTTACCTAACTGCACCGTTTTAATCTTTGTATTATTCTTAAATGCATTTTTATCAACACTAGTAACTTTATAACTTACACCATCTATCTTAACAGTTGATGGAATCGTAACCGTACTTGTTTTCACGTCACCCATATTGCTGACGGAAACACTCTTTGTACTCTTGTTCACCTCATAGCTGACATTGTTCTTTACCACCACTGGTGCAACTGTTGGCTGTACTGGTGATGTAGTTTCAGCAGGTTTCTCTGGTACTGCTGTCACTGTTGGTGCCTCTGTTATCGCTGGCACTTCTGTTATTGCCGGTTTCTCACTTGCCGGTGCAGGTGTAATTACCACTTCGGTTGGTGCCACTGTAGGAGCCAGAGTTTCGCCTGGTGCCGGTGTCTGAACTACTGGTGCTGTCACAGTTGGTGTTGGTTCCACTGGTGTTGTACTTGGTGGCACTACTGGACGCCATGGCACCGTTGGTGTTGCCGTTGGTGATGCTGATGTTGTCACTGCCGGCGTTGGTGCTTCCGGTGTTGCTGTTGCCGGAGTTGCTGTTGCTGGTACTGGTACTGGTACTGCTGTTGGCGCATTACTTGGCACTGGTGACGGTTCACCACTAGGTACAGTACTTGGCGTATTGCCTGGTGTTGTACCTGGTACCGCTGTTGGTTCCTGACCTGGTGTCTCCGATGCTGCCGGGCTTGGGGATACCTCTACCCTTGAAGAAGTATATCCTTTAACATTTGCATAAGTATTAACTTGAGAATTCATTGAAGAAAGTATACATTTCGGTGAACCTTCTAAAATTTCAGTTTCATTCCAGTTGCCAGCATTGTCTCCAATTTGAGCATTCTGAGCATCTGTTACCTGCCAATCAAGTTTTGTTAACTCTGGACAAAAAGCAAATGCTTTATCGCCAATAGTTGTAACACTCTCTGGAACAGTTACTTCTTTCAAAGTTGAACTTCCTGAAAAAGCATTCGCCTCAATTGCAGTTACCTTGCTCGGAGTCCTGTTGGTTGCCCCAAGCGATGACGTATCTTTTCCGTTATTATTATACTTCGTATAATCAGTATAACTAATAGGGACTGTATCAGAAATCTTAACCGTATCACTCTGAGTTGGCCCACCACTGCCATTATAGCCAAAGCCGCATACCGTAGCTGTTATCCCATCCTTATTTAACTGATACCTAACTCCCTGACTATCCAATAGCACTCCATCCCCGCCATCAATGATATACCAGTCCTCATTCTTATCCTGGAAAGAAAATTCTATTCCCGCTGCCGCCGCTGTCTTTCCATTCCCCGGATAAAACACACCACTTGTTACAACCATTGCCGCTGCTAACGCACACGACAAAAACTTCTTGTACATTTTTCCCTTTTGCATACTCATTCCTCCTATTCCCGATTTTACAGTTCCTAAGAAACCATTATAAATACTTTATTGTTTCAACCTAATAAAAATGTAATGATGTACAACCATCTGCTAACAGTTCTCAAGAAGTATTACAAAATAATTCACAACAATTCCCTAATAATCTAATTACAGCCTATTTGATAGAAGTACAGACTTACACGAATTAAACAACTATAATTTGTATTATTTATTATAACACGCCATTTCAGAATTGCAATGACCTTTTTGGTATTTTATGACATAATTCCATGTTATCGGTTACTATTCAACAAAAAGCAATAATACCTTCCGCCCTACTATTTTGCATACAAATGATATGTTTCAATCTGCTCTTTTGTAAACTTTGAACTGCCGACATACTCCTTTGCCTTTTCCATCAATTCTTCCACCGAATACAAAGGAACCTTATATAGCGTATGGTCACCATCAAACACAACTACCTTTCCATCGCTTGTTGTAGCAACATAGTTTGGCACGACCCCTACAATTTCATTTGCATTTTCTTTGCTATAGAGATATGCAATATTCACCCCGCTTGTTTTACCATTAGAAGAAGCATCGCCATTCTGGCACCACACCACAAAATATGGAATATTCATACTGGTTTGTACTCCATAAACTGAATTGTTGATATCTGACAGATCTAATACTTTTTCCCATGTAGTCATATCATATACTTCACTGTAATCATTCAGGAAATACCTGCCGCCGCTAAAAAAGATCGTACAGGAATAACTTCCTGCCTGTCCCTCGCATACCGTCCTGTCCTCTTGTAAAGAATACACATACCAATGATCTCCTGCAGTATTCCTGTAAAAAAGAAGATTTCTTCCTGCATGAAAGGTATAAATTTGCGCATCCTGTATTACTTTTTTCTCATCTTCTGACTGAATCAGTATAGTATCGTCATTACCAAAAATTTTCCTGCAGCCAATTTTCAATCCTCTGTCATAGGAATCCGGTATAAAAAAACGCTCCTTCCGCTCTCCAGTCACTGCGTCATATTCCTGTATTGTATTGCCATCTGCAACATACAGCATAGAACCATCTTCATTATAGTAATAATAAGAATCTTCATCAAAGTGCAGTACAGATTGAAAATTGTTCACATCATAGTGAGCATTTTCCCCATAAGCATAATCATGGATGCTGATATAATCTGGATTTTCCAAATCAATACTCAGATTATCAAAATTACTGTACTCCAGATTTGCCAAAGTCTGTCCACCAAGAGCTGACAGATTTTCACTGTCAAAAATCTGTATCCCACCTATTGTTCCTTTCCGGTATCCAAGCATAATTTTAGCACCATTGGAACTACAGGTGTACCATTGATCAGGATTTACAATTCCCACAGCAGAAAGATCCATGGATACGACATCGTCATTTTCATTATCCTGTCTCTTATACACACGGATATTTTGTCCCCAATAATCTCTCATGCAGGCATAATTCTCATTAATCGCAAGCATATAAAATCCTTCGCCATTACCCTCCATGGAGTTAATAAGTTCCTTTGTACCCATATCGTAAAAATAACTTTGCCCATCATTACAAGTAATACCACAAATATTATCGGCTATTTCTATTGATAATACACTGTTTGAAAATTCATGTTCCCATTTTATTTTGCCAGACACAATATCTACTTCATATATCTTTTTCCCATGAAAATAGACACAAGTATTATTCTGTGTTGCACACACATCACGAATTTCCCAATTCGCATCACATAGATAATTTTCCGCAAGGGACTTTGTATCACAGACTACAATATGTTTCAAGTCCTCCTCTGTATCTTCCCTGATAAAGCAAAGCTGTGTATCATCAATAAAAAACACATTTTTACATTCGCCAGACTGATTTACAAAAGTACTTTCTCCTGTTTTGGTATCCAGAAGCATCAGACCTTCCGCCCCTTCTGCAATTACAGTCAATACTACCTGGGAACTATCCGCATTTACATCACACAGTGTATATTTGTTTTCAGTGCCAAGATCACAATTTAGCGTTTCCTCACCCTTTTCATTGTAAAAACAGAGTAACCCCTTCATATAATCTGTTGTTACAATAACATCTTCCTGTCTGCTGACTACAAGTTCATCTCCCACATTTCCCTGAAATATTTTTTTTCCTGTATAGATATCAACTGCTGCCAGCCCATCGGTTCCCAAATACAAAAGCGTTTTGCTATCCTTCATTAGATAAGCACTTTTAGTAGAAGAAGTATAGTAAGAACGGTTCATATCCGACAAGTTATACTGGCAGAGCAGGCTTTTATCTTGCAAACTGTAAACATAAACTTTCCTCTGCAGCATATTGCCTGCCGTATAAACATACTTTTCAATCATAATTACCTGTTTGTCCGCACTAATCTGAGCTTTCGTATCATATGCTTCTTCCTCTAAAGAATATACGGTATCCGTACGGAAACCACTGCTGTAATCATATACTCCAAGCGCCTGTGTCAAAGACTGCATTACACTTTCTACAAAAGGCCTTTCCGGCTCTTTCAAATTTTGCGGCAAAGCTTCCAGCGCTAACAGCGCTGCCGTAGTCCTGTCTCCATCTTTATATGCTTCCGTTGCATACTCTGCCAGATAGTATGACTGCCCCCTCAAAGTTTGTTGCATAGAATCGTCTAAGGCAGTATAGGCTTGTTCCAATTCAATATTTTTTACCATAACAGTACCAACAAAAATACTGATGCTCGCAAAAATGACAGTCCCTACTGCTATAATTTGCCGCTTTTTCCGTTCACGCTGCCTCTGGCGAAGGTCATCATAATCCAAATCCAGCATTCTTGCAAGAAAACGAAATTTTTCGTTTTTAACATTTTTAAGAATCTCTTTCTCAGAATCTGCCCTTACATCTACGGCAAGCGGTTCAATATGTACAATTTCTCCATCCTGCTCTATCTCAGTTAATATTTTCGGGAAACTCTCATTTGGCTCTCCCTCGATTAAAACGACAATAACCCGGTCTCTTCCACGCAGTTCAATGAAATATTCTATCTCTTCCATACACCACACAGAATCCTGATACCGTCTTGTACAAAGTACAATAAGCCATTCCGACTCACGAATCGCCTCTCTGATAATTTCTGAAAGATTACTCGCTGCCCGCAATTCCTCTGCATCCCGAAAAATTTTTCCCAGAGTTTTCAGCCCTTTTGCCTTTGCAACTTTTCCTGGCAGGCGGTATCGCTCTATTTCTTTATGAATCTGGATGGCAACTTTCTCATCAATCCCACCATGACGGTAACTGATAAATGCTGCATATTTGGACATTTTATTCCTCCCTGTTCTCTTCCATCCATACCCTGCTGCTTTTCTAAGGAATTGCAAATAATTCATTTAACCAACTTGTTCCTTTAATTTATTTACAGTTCCTTCCTTAGATTTTATCGTAGGTTTTATCAAAAATATCGCCACGCACAACATAGATGTCATGCAAATCATCTTCCCTTGCAACAAGATAGTCCCCGATTACGCCTCGGTAATACTTGTCTTCATCCCAGGAGGTAAAAACTTTCACATTATGTTCCAGTTGTTTTGCATAAATTTTTGTTGTTCCTGTAGCAACGCATGTTTTCATATAACTCATAAGCTGATAAACTTCGCCGTCAATATTATTTCGGACATTTGGCGTATATTCCATAGCCATATCCGGCACTCCCTGCACTAATTCATATGATTTGTCAAACTTTTCCCTGCGGATTGGATATACTTCTCCTTCAACCCCCACCATAAAGCACAAATCTTCCTGTACTGTTAAATCCACATCTCCTTCTAAAGTACGTACCATGACAGGAGTTCCTTCCTTCAAAAACTCATTTGCCATAACAACGCCTACAACAACTTTTTTCTTTTGATAACGCTGCATTTCTGTCAAATCTACTGTATAATCCTTTGCATAAATTACATCATATGCTCTATGATAATCCAGAATACGCCCAAACAGTACATCTTCAATTGGCTGCTCTGCATATAGCTCCTTCAAAGGCTTCAAAGCAATAAATCCCCCTGCTTTTGTGAGATGTCCTCCCCCATTCCCAATGCCATTACAGATATATTCTGCCATCTCATTTGCTTTAATCTCTTTATCACAGCTTCGAAGTGATATTTTATATCCTCCCGAATTTGGATTAAAAGCAACACAGGTATTGACCTCCTGCACTTGTATAATAAAATCACTGATAATTCCCAAAATATTGGGATCACAGGTTTCTGCCGGAATTAACACAAAACGAAATTCTTCATTATATATCCTATTATTTAATGCATTACTTGCGATATTCAACTCTGCCAGAGATAAGTTTGTATTTTCCAACTGGAACAAAAGCTGCTCTTTTGTCTGTAAATAATCCCGCATATCCTTATCATAAGGGTGAAAAATCTCTTCAAAATGATTCGTATCCATATAAAGACCATAATATAATGCCGTAGATAAATCCAAATCTTCTTCAAAAGGATACCCCAAATTATTCATCAATACCCAAACAGCTGTAGCACAACTTCCCAAGTTACTTTTAATCCAGTAATTTTCATTTTGCATCATGCCACACTGATGATGGTCGATTGTTGCAACTTCTGGAGCTTCAAAATATGTAACATTTCCCGAACCATACTGACAGTCGGTTAGAAAAAGCAAATCACATTCCGGCAATTCCGTCACATATTGAAGCGGTATCGCCAAAGCCTGAATCATTAAAAGCAGATTCGGCTTCGTTATCTTATTATGACCACCATAAACAAATGTAACTTCAATTCCTTTGCTCTCATAAAACTTGTATAACGCAAATCCTGAAGCCACTGCATCCGCATCTGGATTGTCATGGCACTGAATACAGATTTTTTTATGATTTACAAATTTTAATAAGAAATTCTCTTCTTTAAAACTATTTTCCGATTCATTGTCTTCTGATACTTCCATAACAATTCTATAATGATCCGCCATTCCCTTTCCTCCATTCCATACACCAATCCCCTCTGCCTTTTTCAAACATAAAAGGGAATATTTTTAGTTTTACCTTTAGAATAGTAGCATAACCTTTTTTCAAATACAAGTCATTTTCCTAAACCACCATTTTATAAAATCTAATCCGAAATACCGCTCCACCCTGCTCCCTGTTTTTCACATCAATTGTGCCGTTTTGTCCAATTACAATCTTTTGTGCCAACGATAACCCAATCCCTATACTCTGGCTGTCATTTCCTTTTCCACGATAAAAACGCTCAAATAAATGAGGTAAATCTTCTGGTGCGATTCCGGTTCCGCTATCCTCAATCCGTATTTCTGTATAAATAGCATTCTCCTCTCCTATTAAAGAAATACTCCCGCCATCTGGCACATGCTCCAACGCATTTTTTATAATATTGCTGACTGCTTCCACACTCCAGGATAAATCTCCTGAAAAAGAAGCCTCTGGGGCAATTTGTGCACTCCACTGAATATTACGAATATCCATAGTTACCGCAACTAACTCATATGCTTTCCTTGCCAACTCCTGCACAGATACTTTCTCTGTTTTCATAACAGCAACCCCTGCATCCAAACGTGACATTTTTAACAATGCATAGACCAGCCAATTTATGCGTTCCAACAGCACCATAATTTCTCTTGCTATTTCACAACGGCGTTCCAAAGTAATGTTTTCCTCCTCTAAAAACCGAAGCAGTAAATGACTTGAGGTCAAAGGCGTTTTAATTTGATGGGAAATATCTGCAAGAGAATCTGCGAGTAATATCCTGTCTTTTCTTAAATCGCTGTTTTGCTGCCGGAATCTTCTCACCAATTTCACAAGTTGGGAATACAATATTGCCAATTCGCCCTCTTCACATTCCTGTAGTAACGCAACACTGTCATCATGTAAAATTTCATCCAAATTCTGGGACATAATTGCTATTTTTCTATAGCGGCGCCATGTAGAAAAATAGTGCAAAATCCCAAAAACAATTCCTGTCAAAAATACAACAGCCGATGTAACGGTTCCAACCACAAAAAATGTCACAATACATATGGCCATCAGAAAAAAAATCGAAAAGAGGATATCTTTCTGAATCTCAGGGTTACGAATAAATTTCATATGGAATCCCCTCCCTGCGCACGATATCCCATCCCTCGGACTGTGCGAATTAACTGCGGATTCTGCGAATCTTTTTCAATCTTCTCCCTTAATCTTTTAATATAAACCGTCAGCGTGTTATCGTTGACGTATTCTCCAGAAGCGTCCCAGATTTCTTCCAAAAGCCTGTTACGGCTCAATACAATTCCCTGATTATTTAAAAAAATAAGTAAAAGTTTGTATTCCAATGCCGAAAGCAAAATCTCTTCTCCCGCTTTTGTAACCGTCCCACTCAATACATCCATCGTAATATCTCCCAGTGATAAAACAACATTCGGCCTGCTGCTCCTTCGCAACACATTTTTCATGCGGGAAATCAACTCCCTTGGGCGAAATGGTTTGGGAATATAATCATCTGCTCCCATATCCAGACCAGTAACCGTACTGTATTCATCACCAGAAGCAGTAAGGAAAATCACCGGAATCTTTGTATTTGCCTTGACCGCTGCACAGATTGCAAACCCATTTCCATCCACAAGAGACACATCAAGCAATATTAAATCAATTTCCTGCTCCCTTTGCTCTATGTACTCTAATGCCTCCTTCTGTCCTGATATGGCTTTTACACAAAACCCTTCTTCCTGTAAGAATTTTGTCAAATTTTTAACAATTTCCGCATCATCTTCCACCAACAAAATTCGATTCATCCTTCCCCCCTCCAAATTTATCAAACCCACTTTTAGAGCAGAAAAGGACAGTGCCAAACGACTGCCCTTTCCATTACTCCCATTATTATGGTAGAATCTAGCATTTCCATAGAAATCCCCATGCTGCGCCTTGTGGCTCGAATAGTATTCTAAACATCATGTGAAAAACCATCCAACTATGCCGTCTGGCGCTGAAAAACAGCAGCTTTTGTTTTTCACACTAACTACTTGTCTTCTAACTCTACCTTGACTTTTTCCAAATGCCAAATTTCTTTTGCATACTCTTCTATTGTCCTGTCAGATGAGAACTTGCCACATTTTGCTACATTTAACATAGCCATTTTTGCCCATCTTGTAGTATCTTTATAAGCTTCTTCAACTTTCCTTTGTGCTTCTGCGTAAGCACGGAAATCTGCCAGAATGAAATACATATCTGGGCGGCCTCCCTGGCTTTCTAACAGAGAGTTGTAAATATCACGGAACTCCTCTGAATTGCCTGGTGCATATGTTCCATCTACCAACTGTGTCAATACGGCACGAATTTCTGAATCCGTATTATAAATTTCTTTTGGATTGTACTGATTATTATGCTCATATGCAATAACCTCATCAGAAGATAAGCCAAATATAAATGCATTTTCTTCACCGACTTCTTCCACGATTTCAACATTAGCGCCATCCATAGTACCAAGTGTCGGTGCACCATTTAACATAAACTTCATATTACCAGTACCAGATGCTTCTTTGCTGGCAGTAGAAATCTGCTCTGACACATCAGCAGCAGCAAAAATCAGTTCTGCATTAGAAACACGGTAATTTTCTATAAATACCACTTTAATCTTGCCCTGAATAGAGGTGTCGTTATTTACTACATCGCCAACACTGTTAATCAATTTAATAATCGCCTTTGCCCTGTGATACCCAGCAGATGCCTTTGCACCAAAGATAAAAGTTCTTGGATAAAATTCTTTGTCTGGATTTTTCTTCAAATCATTGTACAAATACATAATATGCAGAATATTTAAAAGCTGACGCTTATACTCATGAAGCCTTTTTACCTGTACATCAAAGATGGAACGTGGATTTATCTCAATTCCATTGTGCTCTTTAATATATTTCGCCAGACGAACCTTATTCTGATATTTAATATTCATAAATTCTTTCTGGCACAATTCATCATTCACATAAACAGAAAGCTCATTAATATGTGCTAAATTAGTAATCCACTCATCACCAATCTTTTTAGTAACCCAGTCAGCCAGAAGAGGATTTCCATGAAGCAGGAATCTTCTCTGTGTAATACCATTTGTTTTATTGTTGAATTTCTCAGGCATCATCAAGTAGAAATCCTTTAACTCCTGATTCTTCAAAATCTCTGTGTGAAGTCTTGCCACACCATTTACAGAAAAGCTTGCTGCTATTGCAAGATGTGCCATCTTAACCTGTCCATCATAAATAATAGCCATCTTTTCTACTTTGCTGAAATCACCTGGATATGCTCTCTGAATTTCTAAAACGAAACGACGGTTAATTTCCTCAATAATCTGATAAATACGCGGAAGCAGTCTGGAGAAAAGCTCTAATGGCCATTTTTCCAAAGCTTCTGACATAATTGTATGGTTCGTATAAGCACATGTCTTATTGGTAATCCCCCATGCTTCTTCCCAGCCCAATCCGTATTCATCAACTAAAATACGCATTAACTCCGCAACCGTAACCGTCGGATGGGTGTCATTTAACTGGAAACATACCTTTTCGTGAATTTTGCGAATATCATCATGCTTCTCCATATACTTCCTTACAGCTCTTTGCACACTTGCAGATACAAAGAAATACTGCTGTTTTAAACGAAGCTCTTTTCCCGCAATATGGTTATCATTCGGATAAAGCACCTCACAAATTGTGCGGGCAAGGTTCTGCTGTTCTACCGCCTTCTGATAATCCCCCTTGTCAAAGGAATTAAGGTTAAATGTATCAACTGCCTCTGCATCCCAGATACGAAGTGTATTTACTACATTGTTATTATATCCTACAATTGGTAAATCATATGGAATAGCAAGTACAGACTGATAGTTCTCCTGAACAAATTTATTACGTCCGGTAGCCTCATCCTTATGTATGGCAACATATCCGCCAAACTTGATTTCTACCGCATATTCCGGACGTTTAATCTCAAAAGGATTTCCATACTTTAACCAGTCATCTGGCCTCTCTACCTGATATCCATTCTCAATTGCCTGTTTAAACATACCATATTTATAACGGATGCCACAGCCATAGGCAGGATAACCAAGAGTGGACAAAGAATCAAGGAAACAAGCTGCCAGACGGCCCAAACCACCATTTCCAAGCGCTGCATCCGGCTCCTGATCCTCAATCACATCCAAATCCATGCCCAATTCTTCAATTGCTTCTTTAATTGCTTTATTTCCCTTCAGATTAATAATAATATTTCCTAAAGCACGCCCTGTCAGGAATTCCATTGACAGATAATAAACAGATTTTACATCCTTTTTCTCATACTCTTTCTGTGATGCCATCCACTGATCCACGATAAAATCTTTTACCGCATAGGATACCGCTTGAAACAATTGCTGGTTATTTGCTTCTTTAATAGATTTACGGAATAATACTTTCACATAATCTTCTACTTCTTTTTTAAACTCTTCCTTATTTAATTCTTTCACACTACTAGCCCTCCTGTCATTTGCACAATTTATAGTATATCTGAATAAAACTCCGTTCTGCTAAAACATATTTGAAAATTGCCTTTTACAAAAGCAGATTTCAAACACATTCAGCATAACAACGGAATAATTCACCCAAACATTGTCACACTTTATTATTATATAACACAGACACTTAAAAAGCAATTTCCTTATTTTTTTTCGTCAATCTATACATATTTTTTCCAGAATTTGTGTAAAAATGCATATTTTTCCGCAAATTCTCATATATAATAACAATCATACGCAACAGGAGATTTTGTATGCTGCATCGTTTTGGCTGTTCGCTGCTCCATGTAGGAATTCTTTTCCTATTCTGCTTTTGTACAATTCTGACTGGTTGCAGCAAAAGTGATACCCCAAAAAAGACAAATGCGGTGGAGTTTACTGTTGTATCAGGAACAGATATTCCAAAAGAACTGCAGGAATTAATTAAGGAGCGGCAAAAAAACGCTTTTGAACTGACCTTTTCCGACAACAACTGTCTTTATGTCATTAAAGGCTATGGCAAACAATCCAGCGGCGGATATAGTATCGTAGTCCATGACTTTTATCAGTCCGATGACTGCCTTTACTTTGATACAGAGCTTTTTGGTCCAAAAAAAGATGAGCCTGTATCCGGTGCTCCCTCTTATCCCTATATTGTTATCAAAACGGAATACCGTGAAACTCCGGTAGTCTTTGATTAGAATCCGCCAGAAACAATTTGTTCTGCTAGAGCGTGTTTGAAAATTGCTTTTTGCAAGATGCGCTTCTCGCTTTGTGGGAGATTTGGCTCAAATTTAGGAAGTGTAGCGGGCTACATTGACTAAATTTGAGCTAAATATAGCGCAAAGCATAGAGTGCAGATTATAAGGAACTGAAAGTTCCTGGAATGAATTTTCAAACACGCTCTAAGGAACTGTAAATAAATTAAATGAACAAGTTGCGAAGAATGTTTTTCCAGGTGCAAAGAAAAAAACGTAGGCGTAGTGGGCTACGGCGAGGCTTTTTGATGGTGCAATCGAAAAAACAGGCAAGCAAGTTGTTTCATTTAATTATTTACAGATCCTAACCTAAAGAATTTCAAAACAGTAAGAAATATCTGCAAATGTAATCACATCCTTCTCCCTGCATCGTGTCTTCACATATGCAGACATCTTTTTACTGTTAAGATATGTCCCATTTTTTGAGGAAAGATCCATTACATACAATTCGTTTTCTTCATATATAAATGCTGCGTGCGCTCTGCTAATCACGGCAAATGGCAGATAAATATCACTTCCTGGCTGTCTCCCAACAACAAGTTCCCGTCCTTCTTCCAGTTTTACTTCTGTTTTCTGCTCTTTAGCAATTCTGTCCTGCAGTCTTTTGGTAAAACTGTTTTTTACCAGACTGAGTGAAAAATACCCCCTGCTTTCTTTCCGGTCATCTATTTTTGCCTCTCCCGTCCTTGTCCATTTACTTTCTTCTCCTTTTTGAAGATAAAGTAAAAGATCTTCTATAATAAAACGATCAGAAACTAACATATCATATAACCCATAAATCAGAGAAACCGCCCTTTTATCCGAGTGATTGGTATGCTGCATCAAATACTCAACCAAAGCCATATATTCATCCCTTGCTGATTCCCTTCTTCCCGGCAAATAACAAACCGCCACTTTCCCTTCAAAACGATTCCAGAATATCCATTCTGGCAAAAGAAGATAGCCCTCCTTTCCTAGCAGATATTCTTCTCCCCGCTCCAAAATCTTTAAAATTTCTTCACAGATACAGAAAATGCTTTCAAAGCTTCCCTGATTTTTATGAAAATAGCAGTCAATCCTCTCAAGTGGAGCATAAGAACACCGAAAATAAATCTGGTCATCTATATAGTAATAATCAAAGGGCAGAATTCCTAAAATCGCATTATTTTCTATCATTCTCCACCCCAGGAGAGAACTCTTGGCCTGCTCTGCCGATGTATTCCATACAACCTGACAATTCTTTTCATCCAACTCTAATTCTCCCACTTTCTACTCTCCTCCTTCCTCTTTCATAAAATTTGCTCCATAACGAATAATTTCTTCCGGCTGGATTGCGCTATAACTCTCCGAAAGTGATAACTTTTGTTTCCCATTAATAAAATAGGTTAAAACTGGTACTTTCCAAAAAGCTTCTGCCTCCACATTCCCTCGAATCCAAACCATACTATCTGACAATTCCGCCTCCTGTATTTCCATGCACCATAAAGATTTCTGAAGATAGTTCTGGCATTCCTGTTTACAATTATCATCCCCCTCTGCTGCCAGAAAAAGGGTATTGTCCAGATTTGCCTGCAAAATCACCCTATCATGTTGTAAAAACAGTGTATACAAAATTAAAAAGGCAATGCCCAACACAATAGGTACAATAAAAGCGGCTTCTACAGTATAACTACCATTTTCTTCCATTTTTATTTCTCTTTTTCTCCCATAAAACTTTCCTGTTCCCATAATTTTCCTCACTTCTGTACCATTTTTCCAGTTTTCCCAATTCTCATTATCACAAAAAAACATACAATAACTTTTCTGCCATCAGCAGGCAAAACGATGTTAACACAAAAGGAGCTAATGGCATTCTATAATCTTTTCTCGTTTTCTTAATCAGCCATAAAAACGCAGCGGCAAAAAAAGCAATGAAAAAAGTAAGGTAAATCAGTTTTATGTTCCCTACAACCCCCATACCTGATCCTGTCATTACAAAAAGAAATGCATCTCCCTTTCCTATCTGCCCCCTTGTCACAACACTAATGAAATAAAAGACAGCTCCTGTTCCAATTGAAACAATCCACAATAGCATTCCACCCTTTCCAAGTAAGTAATTTAATCCTGACAACAGCAGAACTTCTACTAAAATTGCTGGAATCCATATTTTCTGCTTTCGTATATCAATTGCTGTTTCTAATATCAGACCAGCAAAAAGTAAACCATAAATCATCCACTCTAAAACTATATTCTGCATAAATCCCCCTATATACTATTATAAAGCGCTTCGTTATCATTCCCTGTGCCGGAGCGTGCTTGAAATTCCTTCTCACAATCCACATAATCCAGGCATCCTTGCTTTTATTTTGCACACTTACTGCACGGCGGCAAATTTCCTGCTGTGGACAGTAAAATCTTTCGGATTGTTCTTTTTAAACCACTACACCTTTTATCTGTATGGAAACTGTCACCATATGGAGTAATATAGACTACTGTTTTTTCTGTAATTTCCTTGCTTTTGCAGCAACTTTTACAACTTCCGTATTTTCCACCAGAACGGTTTCTCTGGCTTTCCACACGACTAAACCGCATACTTTGTATTCCCGGATTCAAATAAACGCATCCTCTGTCAAAATGATATACTTTTCCATTTTCCGTAACATACACATATTTTCCATCTGATTCCTGCGAAGAAACCATACTTTTCCCTTTGTAATCATTAATCCGCATCTGCTGATAAAGTGAAATCCCGAAAAACTGTCCACCTAAAAAAGGAATCTCTTTTTTCTGTTTCACATAACAAATTCCTTTTTCCTCATCCCACTGAATCAATACAGATTGTTTTAAAATCCCTTCGATTGTCCCAGATTTCACACCAAAACATTCATACTGCTGCGCCACCGACGCCAGACGCATCTGAACCCGACACACACCAAAAATCAGAGAAAACAGATATAACAAGGAAAAAAGAGCAAGAAAGAATAATGTTACGCTAAAGGCTGCTTCTACAGTAAGGGACCCATGAAAAAGCAAACAGGGATATCCTCTGTTCTGAATTTTTATATTTTGGGGAGTCTCCTTTGACTTATGCAAGATTTTTAAATTATTTGATAGTTTTTTTGACACTTTATCTGTGTTCTCAAAACAGAGGACATCCCTATCTGCTTTTGTACCCATAATTCACCTCCAAACTTCTGTTATTTCCCTTTCCTTTTTCTATTCCTGACAAATACGGCAAATTGTCAAATAAATATGGTACAGAATACTGAATCACATATTGACTTGCGCAGATACAATCCTCAATACAAAAAGTCTGATTGTATTTTTCCCTTAAATCATACTGGATCAAATCAAAAATATGGCTTCTTAATTCCTCGCTGGAAATGGTCAGTAGAAACAGGCACAAATATTGTTGGTAAGTAATATCTGCTGCCGATTTTCCTTCCACAGGATATGTTGCTGCCTTAGAAGCAAAAAGTGTTTTTGATGCCAAACAGACTTCTTCATAAGTCATCTTAAGATTTTTTGCACTTTTTACCATTGGAACACTTCTTCCTTCCAAAAGTGCTGTTACATCCACACACGCTTCTTCAAAGGCAAGAATTAGTAATATAACATACTGTACTGCCTTAACTACTGGCGGCAGTCCAGTAAATCCGGCAAGCGCTGTTGCTGTTGCAAAACTTTTTTCCTGTAACACTGCATTTGATACTACAGCTACAAAATTTATCATTGTGCGAATTCCCAAAAGCCGGTTAACAATATAAGATAAATTGTCCCGCTCCTCTTTCTTTCCGGCCGCAAGGTACTCCATCCCATACTTCGTTGTGCGGTTTTTATCTGAGGCATAAAAACTGAACTGCTTGTTTGCATAAGAAATATACGCAAGCTTTTGTATCTCCTTTTCCAGAATATTTTGCTCAAATGAAAGTTCTGTACCTTCAAGCATTTCCTGCAAATACTCTGACGCACATTTATCTTCTCCCTTATCGCCTCTTTCCTCTGTCTCCTCCACAAGATTTTCTATAGGCTCTATAACACCATCCGACAAACGGCTGGCATCACAGACCAGATTCAGTATGCCATCCCTTACCATATCTTTAAATATTTCCAATGGATTACCGCCTGCCACATCTTCTGGCATATTACTATCTGCCACATCAGATTCTTCCACCGTCTCTGTGTCTGTTTCCTGCTGCCCGTCAAACTCTCCATTTTCATATTCCCTGGTCAAAGCAAGCTTTTCATCCATCGCATTGTCAGCTAGATCACCAGAAATTTTCCCTTTCAGACTTTCCTTTAAATCTTCAACCGCAGCTCCTTTTAAATATGCCTTTACTTGCCCGTCAAATATTTCCTGTTCAACCAGTTTTTTTTCATTTTCCACACTGCTTTCTACTTCACCAATCCGATACAGATTGCTATAGGTACTCTGTTCCTTCTCTGGTTTTGTCTGTATATTCTGTACCAAAATCTCATTAAACTCTTCTGCTAAATCCTCTTTTTCTTTTCCGTCATAGCCCCCATATGCAAAAAATCCATATTCCTCATACAATTCTTTATTATAGTTTCCAAAAACAGTCATAGCTGCAGCGTATGCTGCTGTCCGCATATATCCTTGCGAAGACAGCACACGCACATTTTCAAAAGCTACACCAAGCAAGGAAAAAAAGAGCAGGAATAAAATACATAAAAATACAGTAATACTTCCTGAATCTGCTGCCTGTCCCTTTGGCAGAATTTTCTTTTTATCATTTTCCCATTCCATAAAAACCCTCCACTCTGTGCTTTCTGTAAAATTAAGGAACTGTAAATCAATTAAATGAACAAGTTGCGAAGAAAGTTTTTCTGAGTGCAAAGAAAAAGATCCTAAATACTTATTTTTTTGTTGACCGAATCAGCGCCACCATTAATTTCTTCAAATGCCTTTGTAACAATCTCTGTAATCTGTTCTCGAAAAATCACAATAATCATGATCAAAATAACCAGTATCAAAATAATCTCAATAATTCCAACGCCGTCCTCTTCTTTCCAAAACGCTTTTAACTGTTCCATAAAAATCCCCCTTCCTGGTACAGTATTGCATTAATAATGAAGTAATACAACACTGTACTGATTGTGTTCTAAAATTTATTCTGGAACTTTCAGTTCCCCAACCATTTGCATCACTATACAGCTTACATATTATAAAATGCGGCATACAGAATAATTGCAAAAACAACAACAAGCATAATCATCATGGGCATTAAAAGTTTTGTTCCTGCCTCCTCTCCCAGTGTCCTGGCACTCTCTTTCCTGTCTCGAAATGCATCTGTCACTTCATATTCCAAAAGCTCCAGTAAATCTTCCGAACCTTTTCTCAAATTCTGGACAATCAATGTACAAAATTTCATATATTGCAAAAGTCCTGTCCGCTTTCCAAAAAGTTCATATGCTTGTGCTTCGCTCATTCCATTTTCCATCTCACAAAGAGAGACCATCATTTCTTCGTAGACATAATGTGTTTTTTCTGCCTGCTTTGTTTCCTGATAATCACGGACAATCCGCTCCCATGCCCCCTTTATATTCATCCCTGCTCCGATTAACAGCACAAAATATTCTACGAACTCCGGGTAATCACCCCGCAGTTCCTTTTCCCGGACAGAAAGCTCTTTTCGTAGCTTTTCCTCCTGCAAAAGATATACTGCAATGATTCCAAACAGGGATAGTCCAAATACAATATTGGTAACAGACATCTTTTTTTCCTGATAATAAACCTCCTTCCCTTCTACTTTTCTCGGAAGTTCCAGGTACTCTTTTGTAAGACTTTCCTCCTGGTTCCTTTCCAAATGCTGTTTCCAGCTTTCCCAGCCAAGCTCTGATTCTGACTTCTTCTTTGGTAAAATAGTTAATTGTTTTGTCAGGCTTTCTTCCCTGTCATCATAAGAAAAAACAACGGTAATCTCAGTCTGGAAACTCTCATTTAAATCCTCGTTGAAAAGGCTTCCATCTTTTTGAATTACTCCATCTGCCCCAAGCTTCCACTCCACCTCAATGCAGCTTTCCGGTATCGAACCTGCAAGAAAAAGCGGCTTACAAACCTGTTCTGGCGAAATATTTCCTCCCAGATAACTGTGCTCCACATATTCTTTCGCTTCTTGGAATTTTTGTGTAAGTTCTTTCGTGTCGTAGCGCTTATTAGGAACCTCTATAGCAACTTCTTTTTCTTCTCCATCCAAATTTGCAGACAGAGAAACCGTTTTTTCTTTTCCCATGAAATCTTCCCGTTTTAAAAAGTATCCCTCCAAAAGCTGTCCTTTCTGCACAATCAACCCACTTAATGAAACACCCAAAAGACAAAGCATAATAACGGCAGATAACACACATCCCGTTTTTAAGTAATGGATAAAAAAAATATTCTTTTCTCCTCTTCCAACATAAATCTTTTTCATGGTTTCCAATCGTTCTCCCCTAAGCTGCATACCAAAGCGCCTTCTCCCTGTTACAAGAAGAAACCCGACCCCAAACACAAATATACCATACCAACACTTATTTTCCTTCCTTTCCACTATTTCCTTTCTCCCGCTTCCTTTCCAAAATCTGTCTGCCCAAAGAAAATATCCCCCAAAAAGAAAGAATAGAATAAAACAAATCTCTCCCACCACTTTCGTCCTCCTAAAATTTCCATATTTATTGTGCCAAAACTTCCAGTAAATGAACCTGCCTTCTGCCGCCTTTACTCCCTTATATGCAAAGTCACACTGGGAATTGTCAATCAATTAACTGGAATTGACAGTTTCTATACCTGTATATCACTAATCTTTCCACTCCACCAATATGCAAGCAAGTATAACCCCAGCAGCACAGTCATAACTCCTCTTCCGGAAGAACGATAAAGGCAGTCCAAAAAATCCGGTGAACTAATCCAGAAATAAAGAATAATCCCAAGAGGTATCATATTCATAATTTTCCCTTCCATTTTCTTTCCGGCTATCATTGTATGAATCTCCCTCTTTACTTCAATTTTTTCCCCTATTTTTTCTGCTGTCATCCTTGTAATCGCAATCAAATCACCACCTGTGCGCTTCGCTGTCTGGAATACCTGTACAAAATGCAGTATATCCTCTGTTTTCCATCGTTCTGCAAATTCCTGATATACCCTTTCCAATGGCTGATTCAAATCCAGCTTTTGTCTCATCTGGCTAAACTCTTCTGCCAGAAGAGAATTCTCCCCATATAAAAGCACTAAATCTTTTCGAGCCTCCTCAATCGCATTCTCCATTGCATAACCAGCTCCCAATGCCGCCGCAATCCCATAAAGCCCCTCCCGAAATTGCAAGGTAATATCATAGTATTGCTTTTTCTGGCACTCCTTTCTTTCCAGAAAAACAGACACCATTCCATATCCTATAGAAACAACCAGACTAAGCCAGACAGTTCGGTAAAAAAGATAGCTGACAAACGCTGCCTTACATACTCCTCTCCCAAATCCTTTTACATATATTTTCCAATCCGTTCCCATTCTCATATCGTAATCCCCGCCGCATGAAGCTTCTCCTGATGAAACAGGTCACCTGCCATTCCGCAAAGCATTCCCTTTACCCTGCCTGCTTCATCCTGTCCCTCCTCCTGAAAGGAAAAGAGCGGCTGTACCTGAACCTCCCCCTGTTCCATCCCAAGTATCTCATCAATCTCCAATACTCTGCGGGATTTATCCCTCAAACGGCCCAGATGGACAATAATGTCAATTGCTGAAGCAACTTGGCTGCGCACTGCCAGAAGCGGAATGTCCATCCCTGTCAGCACAAGGGTCTCAAGGCGGTTCAACATATCCTTTGGACTGTTGGCATGACCGCTGCAAAGACTTCCATCATGCCCGGTATTCATTACATTTAATAACTCACATGCTGCCGCATCGCGGACTTCGCCCAGTATTATTCTGTCCGGCCTCATGCGCAAAGCTGATTTCATCAAATCCCGTATAGTCACAGCATTTTTTCCCTCGATATTGGCGTTGCGCACCTCCAATCTGACCAGATTAGGAATTCCCCTGATTTGAAGTTCTGCAGCGTCCTCAATAACAATCAACCGTTCTTCTGAAGGAATATATTCTGACAGCGCATTTAAAAAAGTTGTTTTCCCACTGCCTGTCCCGCCACTGACAAAAATGTTATATTTTGCTTTTACCAGCTTTTCAAGCATTGTCGCTGCCTCTTTTGTAATTGAACCAAGTTCAATCAGTTTGTCCATTGAAATTGGCTGTTCTGGAAATTTACGAATTGTTACTACCGGACCTTCCAGTGCAATCGGCGGCAACACAACATTTACCCTGGAACCATCCAGGAGCCTGACATCTGCAATCGGGTTTGCTTCATTTACTCTGCGGTTTACTTTTCCTACAATTTGCTGCACAACATCCTCTAATTTATCCTGACTGGAAAACTTTTTAGGATATGGCTGTAACCGTCCATTTTTTTCAATAAAAATATGATTCGGTCCATTGACCATGATTTCTGTGATGCTGCTGTCCTCTAATATTTCCTGCAAGACATCCAGCTTACGAATTGAATTAAAGATTGTCCGAATCATTTCCTCCTTTTTCCCTGCGGACAAATAGACCGTATGTCCCATTTTCAGAACATGCTCTTCGATACATTCTAAAATTTCACCATCTGATATTCCTCTTTCGCAATCTATCTCATTTACAATCAACTCCCGTATCTGACTGCATTTAATTTTCTCCTCCTCTTCTGTCATTCCATTCCCCCTCCTTTTATCCTCTGAAAGCTCTGCATCATAGACTCACGGTTCTCCCTGTATAAAAATCTTTGGAAAGCAGACTCTTTTGATTTCTGCTGTTTCGTCTCTGCCTGTGGCATATAAAGCTTGTCACAGTGTTCCATCAGATACAGTACCGCTTCACTAAGATATCCAATATCAAAAATAACGGTCTCGTAATCTGTCTGCTGTGATAATACTTCCAGGAACTGGCAAATATCTTCCCATTTTAAAGTATATAAATCCCTGTAGTCCTCCACCGCAAAAATATAATCCTTTCCCTCCTTTGATGTCACTACCGTTTCCAGTTTTAAAGCAAGCTTTTCTTTCCGCTGCTTTAAATAAAAAACAACCTCCGACATCCCTCTGTACGATGTTTTATCCTCCCCTGCACTCTGTAAAAAATCCAGGCTGTGAAACTGTTCTAAACTAACATACAAAACTTTCTCCTGTTTTGCCATTCTTTCAGCCATAGAAAGTGCATACTCTGTTACACCACTTCCTCCAAAGGGCGCATAAATCCCAATAAAACTGACTGTCCTTTTTGTGGTAAAAGCCTTTGTAAATGCAATATTATCATCCTCTGCTATCTGCTCTAAAACTTCTTTTACAATTTCCTGTGCCGACTGGTACTTAAATAAAAGATAATAGCCCGCCCCCTCTTTTACCTGATTCCCCTCCGACAAGAGCATAATCTTTGCAATTTTCTCTTCCAGTTCCCTGATTTCCTCTACCACTTCCTCGCCCGCCAAAAGCACATCAATTTTCCCCGCTCCTGCGCACTCTTTCAGCATATCCAGACTGGAAAAAAGTCTTGTTTCAAGCATGCTGTGTCCCTTTTTACAAAGATAATCCAAAAGACATGACATATACCCCTCTCTGTCATACAATGCAATCTGTATTTTCCTCATTCTATTCCTCCCAATCTTCCCTTACGTATCTAGTTTATCCCCCTATCTGACCGAACAAAAATCTGTTTGCGCCTGGCTCTTTTTCAAAAGCTTTCCAATAGTACCAGCAAATAGCCTGCTGCCAGAAACGGTGCCAGTAAAATTGTACAATCTGTACCATCCCTGCTTTTATCATAATATAGTTTCCTACCTGCCTCTCCCGCCGTAAAATACGACCATGCATAGCGAAACCGTTTTGCAAGCAACCGTTTTTTTGTCAATTTGGCAAATGACCAAATTCCTGCCAAAAAAACTGAAACAGCCAGTATATGAACACAGACAGCCATTCCCTGTATACCGCCAATAACAGAACACAGCTTTATATCACCTGCACCAACTGCACGAATTAAAAAGAGCAAAAATCCTGTTGCTAAAATCACAAGAACTGTCATAACACTTTTAAAAGCGCCTTCCAGCCCACACTGCAAAAAGTGAAAAATCAGACTGAAAAGCCAACCGATAAGTACCAGCACATTTGGAACTTTTCTCTTTTTCAGATCACAGAACGCCGCTGCTAAAAGCAGGATTCCCAAAACGGCATTTTGCAGAAGCAGCACCTCCTTTCGTAGAATGTGCAGCCACTATAGCAAACCTCTTTTTTGCTGTCAAGCGCCGTCCTTTTTGTCAGATTTTAACAAAGATCTCATCATGTAATTGTAAAATAGTACTGTAACGCATAGAGTAAAATCACGCCCCAAATCCCTAAAAATCCCGAAACACCAATTGTAATTTCGTTAATATTTACAATAAAATTTCCACCAAAATATTCAACCAAAAAATTGACAACATAAATAATTACAAGGCCTGACAGGCATCTTACCAGAAAATTCAGAACCAGCCTGATTACATCTACACCCATTGAACCTAAAAAAACAAGAAAACCACCTACAAACAACATAATAAATATGGTATTTTCCATCATACACCTCTTTCATCAAGTATCTATGTGCTGACAAGCACCTCTTGTTATATCAATATGCAGAAGATATTTTTTTCATTCCTGTTTGTCCCCTATGACTATTCACAATAATTTTTTTGCATAATTTTGGTATCAAGCGTCTATACTTATCATATAAAAATTAATGAAATCAGCCGTGAATATTAACAAGCAATAACAAAATAAAGAAAAGGGGGACTGGCTATGAAGAGCAGAAGAAAGCAAGAAAAACTCCCTAAAAAGGAAGTTTTTCTGAAAAAAGCATTGCTAGATGCCCAAAGAAACCTAAAAGATGCCTATAATGGACTTGCAAATGTAAATGACCCTGATCTGATTGACAGCTATATTTATGAAGTTAACGCCGCCAACCTGCGCTATCAGGTAATCCTGCGCGACTATAAACTGCTAGAAAGCCAGAAACCTTCTGTCTGATTCATATTATCATTATCTGCCACGGATAAAAGCTACGCCTGTGGCGAACGAAGCCAGTCAAATGTGCTATACAAATTCAGTGTTCCATTTCCCCATTCACGGCTCGGAACCGTAATTCCTGACCGATCTGCTCCTCGTATCAGATATTTTTTTGCTTTCTGTGTATCCATCGCAATGTCATTTCCTCGGACGATTGCCCATTCTGCCAGGAGCGCAATGGCGCCTGATGCCACTGCCGTTGATTCGCTGGAACCACTGCGAATTCCATAACGCGCCCTGCTGTCACGCTCTTCTTCTCCCACCGGATAATTTCCGGCAAAAGGAAGCGTTCCATAAATATTCATTCCCGGAGCCGCAATATCCGGTTTTATTTCCTGCTCCCTAGTGAATCCTCTGCTGGATTCAATTACAACGGAACGATTCATAGAATCAAAAAAAGCAAATGTAATAATTCCTGGATTATTTCCTGGATCACAAATCGTCGTATCTGGATTTGCCCTTAAAAAATAAGTGTCTGCATCAAGAAAATTTGTCATAGGAAGCCACATATCAAATCGTCCAAAATAATGTGTATCATTAAAGACCCGAATTTTCCAAATCCCTTCTGACGGATTCTGAAAACGGATACGGATGCATTCATCCCCGTTTTCAAAAGAAACTAGCAGATATTCTATATACACCACTGTCCCTTCGAATAAAAAATTTACCTGTCTTTTTTCTCCTAATCTTGCCTGAGTCTTTCCAGAATACTCCCCTCCTGGTGAAATCAGCCCAACAGAATAAAGCTCTGTGGTAGCTGCCCAAAGTTCCAGCGTAAAACCGCTTTCATTCCCTCCAACCCTAACCTCAACCTCAACTTCGCTCTCCGAACTGATCGGAGCATTCAAATAGTGATGGGAAGCATTCGCTTCATTGCCACCTGCGGCCGCCACAAAAAATCCACGATAATCTCCATAATCTGCCAATAATTTTCCTAAAATTCCCCCAAGATTGTGTCCTCCCTGATTTGTCCCCATTCCAAGGCAAACCACTAAAGGCATTTTCAGCAAACTCGCCTGTTTCGCTAAATAGCGTATTGCCAGCATAATATCATTTTCTGCGTAACAGGGCTCTGACGTGTTGATAAAATAGTAATCTCGCAGATTTTGTTTGGCCTGTTTGCATTTTACCATGCAAATGCCAGCCAGCGGAGCCACACCAGAAAACCCCTGTGCTTCCATCTCATTTCCACAGGCAACCCCTGCCAGAAAAGTTCCATGCCCCTCTATATCACGGCTTGGAACAATTTCTAAGGGGTTATCACTCTCTAAGGCACGATTAATATCCTCCTGAGTATATTCTACCCCATAATCAAAATATTCTGGCGCATGATCTCCCTTGCGCAATTCCTCCACCGTCTGATCCCATATAGAAACAATTCGCGTCCTCCCATCACTGCCTATAAAAGCCGGATGGGAATAATCTATCCCCTCTCCTGTTAAATAACTGTTATAAAAACAGATCCTCATGCCAAAAAGGCAGGATACCTTATAAGATTCCTGCCTTAGTTCTTGCAAAAAGCAATTTTTAAACACACTCCAAGCTCTGTAAATAAATTATTTACAGAGCCTTGCTATGTATGCACATTTTATATAACTTGCCGTGTCCCACTATCCTTTTTTACAAAATAGTCATCAATATTTTTCTTAATTTCAGCAATCTTTGGTCCCTTTAAGAAATAACCCTCCGGTTTTAAAGGCACTATCTTGCTGATGCTCTCCTTATCACTCCTGCTTGTCAAAAAGATAACCGGAATATCTGTGAATGCAGCCTCAGAGCGAATCATCTGAAATATCTGTGCGCCATCGCAGACGGGCATTTCATAATCCAGAAGCACAAGATCTGGCCGTTCCAGTGTCAGACACCGGATGGCGGATATACCGGACTCTGCCAGTGAAATCTGATAGTCCTCCTGCAAAAGTTCCTTCATAGCCTGACGTACCGTCGCAGAATCATCCACTAAAAGTAATTTCTTTTTCCCAATATTGCTTTCGCTTTCCTCTTCTTTCTTTGAAAGGTACTCCCGAATCTCTGCCATAGCATTTTCTGGATCAATCGAAACACCACTTTTTCCTAACCTCAAATTTGATGCCATAACACAAAAAGCAAAATACCCTGACCTTGTACCAAACAGTAAACTGTGCTGTGGAGGCTGCCTGTCAAAAGCCCTGTAGAATTGCTCATATGTAAGCAGATTTTCACTTCTCAATTTATTTGACTGACTAAATGTAAAACTATTCTTGATACATTCCACGAACTGCTTTGCCATATATCTCGCAGCATTCATCTGCATAACATCCACTTTCTCTGATTGATCCCCAATTAATTTTCCAGCTGTATCAATCAGCAGCTTTTCCTCAAAAACCAGAATAATCTCCTGACATCCACCGTCCTCTTTATCATAGGTAAGGCGATAATAAATTCCTTTTCCAAACTTTTCGCCGCCATAGCACTCACTGACTATCCGTACATCTAATTGAAACAGCTCTCTTAATACCCTCGTGATTACCTCAATTACCGCAGTCTGCTCCTCCTCTGGCAGCAGCCTTCCCCACTTTTTAATTTTCTCACCCACAATCGCATGATCTTCCGTCAAGGTATGAGCAATCAACCAACCGGCACAAACACCTATAAAATGACGGATTGACTCTTTTGAAAAGTTAGTTAATTCCATCTCACTTTCTAGTGCCGGAAGGATACGCCAGCGGAAATCTTGATGGAGACGCTTATGCGTTTCCAGCTCTGGGTAATGTATAGACTCCATATAGCCCTCTTCTTCCGCAAAATGTTTCAACGCATGGCCTTTAAAATATTTAATTCCTTCCTGACAAACCCAAGAACTCTTGTCTTCCTCTTCAATAAATGAAAACAACCTGTTAATAACTCTAAAAAGTTTCTTATGCTCTGTATCAATAATATCTACACCAATATTATATCGCTCTTCCCACATCAGCTGATTTCCCATAATGCCCTCCTTGCCATCGTGCAATCCAAATGTTGCATATAATGAATATTATAACACAAAACATTCTAAAAGTCAGCAAAAATTATTTTTATCAGTGTTAGCCTCCTCTATCTATTTACTCTTCCAAATCGATTTTTATTTGATGGTTTTGATACACCGCAATCCGTTTTATTAAAATTTGTAAGATTTCTTTTGTCAAAACAAACGCTTCCCTTCCTTCCATAATTCCTTTCAATGCCTCTTCTTCTGCTACAGCTTCCCGTTTCATATTATGATACTGTCTCTTTATGCTTTCCTTCCTTTCCAGTATTTCATCCATCCAATCCCTATTTTCTTTTTTACGTTTCTGATACTCTTGCAAAGAAATCTCTCCCATATAATATTTAAGATATTCTTCACTGTCCTGCCTTTTTCTGTTTTCCAGTTTTCTGTCACACTTTGTAATCTCCCATCTGAACTTATTTTCCATATCTTCTGTCTGCCTTTTCCGCTTTTCCTCCAGTCTCTTCCGATGCTCACCTGCCAAAACAAACTCCCGCTGCAAAGCATTTTTTACCAATTTCTCCAAAGCAGATGCTCCAATACTTTTTGAGGGACATTTTAAAGCATCCAGCCTCTTAGAATCAGGACAATAATAACTATAATTGCTAACCACTTCGCCAGAACACAGCTTTTTTACACTCACTGCCTTTCCCATTCTTTTTCCACAGTCTCCGCAATATAATATTCCGCCAAAAATGTCTTCCCTGACAGGCATTTTCTTAAAACGCTCTTTCTGCTCGCAACATCTTTTAGCTGCATTTTCAAGCCTCGCTGCTGTCTGAAAAAAGATTGATTCACTGACGATTGCATCCTGTGTATAACAATCTCTTCCCATATAAACAGAATTGGTCAAAATCCATTTTACCGTTGCACTTGTCCACTGCTCCAAAAGTTCCCCATTCCTGCAGAATACATGGCCTGTTTTTCGGTAAGTAGATGGTCTGTGTATTTTTAATATATACAATTCTTCTATAATCCGTTTCAGCCCTTTCCCTGACAAATACATCCTATAAATATCCTGCACAACCTTTGCTGCCTCCTTATAGATTAATAGCTTTTTCTTCCCATTTTTCCATTTGGCAATATAACCATATGGCGGTATTCCTCCTGTATAGTTTCCCTGTTCTCTACGAATCTGAACACTGGATTTTACTTTTGCCGCAATATCTTTTGCATACATTTCATTTAGCAGATTTTTCAAATTCATCGTCAGCTCATCCGTTTTCTCACCCATCTGGTAGGTATCAATTCCATCTGAAACCGCAATAAAACGCACTCCCATAAAAGGAAAAATTTTTTGAATGTAATTTCCTGTTTCTATATGATTTCGGCCAAACCGGGACAAATCTTTTACAATAATGCAGTCAATCCGGTTTTTGCGTACATCCTCCATCATCCGCTCAAATCCTTCCCGCTTAAAATGGGTTCCCGTTTTTCCTAAATCTATATAACAATCAAACAACTCAATTTCTTTGTGTTCCTTAATATATTCCTTTGCAAGAGCAATCTGCGTATCAATTGACTCATTTTTTCTCGCATCTGCTTCCACAGACAATCTTACATAAATTCCTGCCAGAAAACGTTTACCGCCTGTCCCCTGCTCCTCTTTTCTTTTCCTGGAGGTTTTTGCCATAGCACACCACCTCAATTGCCGCATCCTCACTTCATTCTTATTAAGAAAACCAACCGCTTTATGACAATAAAATAACTCACTCCCCTGTATCAATAAACCCTACTAAGACCCCCTGTCCATATAGGTTCAGCCCTGCCTGCCTCCGCACTCTGGCAATTCCTGCCCGTTCTAACACCTCGTCAGAAGTAAGCAAGCCATAACAATGGGGAATTACCTTTACTCCAGAATAACTGTTAAGTGTGTAAGCGTCCCCCTCTTCATATAGTACGGCAAAATGGCCGGAAGCCGCCTTGTAGCAATAATACTTATCTGCGTCCTCCAGTACCAGACTATTCCATGCGTATTCCACTAAAAAATCCAGATATTCTTCTGAATAAATCCGTTTCCTGCACTCTTCTGGCATAAAAATCCTCCATGCTGCATTTTTTGCGGCTCAAATAAAGAAAAGAAGTGTTTGCCGCAATTTACAAACTCTTCCTGTTTTCTATCTATTCTATTCAAAATACGGCAAAAGGAACCTTTTTCCTTTTGCCGCTTAATTGATAAATTCTATCCTGGCATCACATTTAGATTATAGAATAAACATTAATTTTCTGTTTTATCTGGAAGTTCATCCCTTTGCATCAAAAGTTTTGCCTCACCACTTCCGCGCATTTCAATCACCGTAGCACCTTTTTTCTCAATATAATCTTTTGTAATTGTCACCCTGCCAATCAAGTCATCTTTTGGTATTTCGTACATAATATCCAGCATAAATTCTTCAATAATCGCACGCAAAGCCCTTGCGCCGGTTTTCTTTTCCACTGCCTTTTTTGCAATCGCACTGATTGCTTCCTCATCAAAACGCAAATCTACTTCATCCAACGCCAATAGTTTTTGGTATTGCTTTGTAATTGCATTTTTCGGCTGTGTCAGCACTTTTGCCAACATTTCCTCGGTCATTGCCTGCAGAGAAAAAACTACTGGCAGACGCCCTAAAAATTCTGGAATCATTCCAAATTCCCTCAAATCTTCTGTTGTTACTTTTTGAAGGATATTTTCATCCTTGTCAAATTCATCATGAAGCTGCCCGGTAAAACCAATGGAAGAGCTTCTTGTCAGACGGTTCTTTATCACTTTTTCTAACTCTGGGAAGGCACCACCGCAGACAAAGAGAATATTTCTTGTATTTACTGTTGCCATCGGTACCATCGCATTTTTACTGGTGGCTCCTACTGGCACCTCCACATCGCTGCCCTCTAAAAGTTTTAACATTCCCTGTTGCACAGATTCTCCACTGACATCTCTACTATTCGTATTCCTTTTCTTTGCAATTTTATCAATCTCATCAATAAAAATGATACCATGCTCCGCTTTTTCCACATCATTGTCCGCCGCTGCCAGAAGTTTTGACAATACACTTTCCACATCATCCCCAATGTAACCTGCTTCTGTCAGAGAAGTCGCATCTGTAATCGCAAGCGGCACCTGTAAGATTTTAGCAAGCGTTCTAACAAGATATGTCTTACCAGAACCAGTCGGCCCAATCATTAACATATTAGACTTTTCAATCTCAATATCGTCCTCTTCCCCTGTATCCGTCAACACACGCTTATAATGATTGTAAACGGCAACCGACATAACCTTTTTCGCAAATTCCTGTCCGACTACATATTCGTCCAGTGTGCCTTTAATTACATGCGGCGCAGGTAAATGTTTAATATCAAAAATGCCCTCTGGCTGTTTGTTTTTCGCTGCCTTCTTTTCTTCTTTTTTCTTTTTCAGTTTTTGATTCTTTGGCACTTCCGCATGCTGTGGCGGCTGCCCCATCGTAAACATATCCATATATGGCATTCCCGCAAATGGGCCGCCCATTTTTTCCATAGAATCGAATGTTTTTTGCATGCAATCCTTGCAAATACATATATTATTCGGTATATGAATCATTTTTCCAGCAACTCTTTCTGACCTTCTGCAAATATAGCAGACATCTTCATATTCCGATCCATTATTCTTGTTATTATTTTTGTTCTCTTCCGACATTATTCCACCTCATTCCTACACTGCCTCTTATTCCATACAGTGTATCTATATCTTCTTACTCTAACAGAAAATCCTTCATATGAAAAGTATTTGAAACAATTTTTATACTTTTTTTACTTCAATCGTTACTGTTCACTCCGTTACCAGTAACCTAACAATAAGACTAATTGCAAGTTTTTTCAATTTTTTCTTGACGCTCCACATATGGTATGCTAAAATACAATACAGTGTTTTGAAAATTGTCGCTATAGCTCAGCTGGATAGAGCGACCGCCTCCTAAGCGGTAGGCCGGAGGTTCAAATCCTCTTAGCGACGTGCTAAAAAATACCGAGGATACTGGGATTCCAGAATTCTCGGTATTTTACTATATCTGAGTTTGCTAATAAAAATAGTGTTTCTGCTAATTATCCGAAAAATTTTGTTGAAAATCTTGCTAATTGAAAAGGCGAGAGTTTCTTTTCTATTGAGAAGGAAAGATTATGGCTATCCCTTTAGAAAAATGTGTGATATACTGTAAAAGCAAATAATAAGCGCACATAAAACTTGGTATTCCGATTTGGAATCTCAAGTTTAAGCATATACGAAGTAACAGAACTTGAAGTCGCAAATTGTGATTTCAAGTTACTCATAGTTTTGAGATTCCAATCTGGCATTTCAAAATAGAAAGAACGATAAAGATGGCTGATACAGAACAAACAGCTCTGATAAAAGTAAATGATGATACTCAAGAAATAAGCATTGAATCAGCAGAGTCCGATATAAAAAGCATGATATATGTTATTCGTAACCAGCAGGTTATGATAGACAGTGATTTAGCGATGCTGTATCAAGTAGAAACGAGAGTATTAAATCAGGCAGTAAAGCGTAACATTTCAAGATTTCCAGAAAGATTCCGATTCCAACTGACGAAAGAGGAATATGAAAACTTGAAATCACAATTTGTGATTTCAAGTTTGGAGGATGATAATGGATATGGCGGACGTAGGAAATTGCCATTTGTATTCACAGAACAAGGAATCGCAATGCTTTCTGCTGTTTTGCGTAGTGATGTTGCTATCCGAGTAAGCATTAGAATTATGGACACTTTTGTGGAGATGCGGAAGTATATGGCAAATACATCTTTGCTGTATGAGCGGTTAAATGCAATGGAGATTCGCCAGATAAATTACCAAACGGAAACAGACGAGCGTTTTGAAAGAGTTTTTGAGTACATATCCGAACATGAGGAATCCAGTCAAAAGGTATTTTTTGACGGACAGATTTGCGATGCGTTCAGCCTGGTAGTAAGCCTAATTCAAAAAGCAAAGAAATCACTCTGATAGACGGATATGTAGATGTTGGGACATTGAATCTGCTTTCAAAGAAAAAGCCTGATATTGCAGTAACTATTTATACACAGAAACAGCCGAAGCTAACGAAAGCCGATGTTAAGAATTTCAATGCACAGTACCCGACATTGAAAATAAAATATACAAAAGTATTTCATGACAGGTTTTTGATTCTTGATGGAACGACAGCCTATCATGTAGGAGCGTCTTTGAAAGATGCAGGAAAAAAGTGTTTTGGAATCAATCTAATCCAAGATGCAGGCATCATCAAAGACATTCTGCAAAGGTTGGAACTGGAAACGGAGAAATAAGAAGTTCTTTGAGGTCACAATTTGTGACCTTAGAAAAATGTAAACAGCTTAATAAAAGGAGCATCTAAAACGCCTTAAAATTAGCAGTCACAGGTCGGTACGAGATAACATTCTGAATCCGGTAAAGCTAAGGAAATAAAGGGATTATATAACACTAAGAGGGAGCTGTCTACTAGCAAATGGGGCTACTCCTAAGCGGTAGGCCGGAGGTTCAAATCCTCTTAGCGACGTTATAAGAAATGCCGAGAAGTATATAGCAGTGACTCATGGCAACGAAAGAGTGTGGAATAAATGGAAATAGGAAGAAGAAAGAGGATGAGGGATGACATATAAGTTGAAATTATGGGCGAAAGCAAAGAAAAAGAAGAACACAACGGCAATATTTTAGTCTGACCCTGACAGAACGGGTAGAATTGATTGATAAGAGGTGTCTACTGTAGATAAGAGATGCGGCAGTTATGGCACAGATCAGCTATGCTTTGCAAATATAGATCGGAACAATAAATGAGTATAACTAAGAGGACAATCGGTCATTGTGATTGTCTGCTTTTTGATGTAAGCAAAAAGCAGAATCAGACGCATCCGATTCTCCCAAGTACGCTCCATAGAGACGCACCGCTATTTACATTTATAGTATACAAGAAAGGAATAGAAAATGCAAGGACTTTCACAACTTAACAAAATTTTTTAATTTTGTGAGTTTGGCATTATTATCCGTATGGATAATTTGATTGAAAATGCTTATTGGAACATTGCTACGTAATTTTTCTACAATTTCTTCAAATCCTGAAATAATTCGTTTCATTTCTGTTTTTGATACATGAAGAAGTTTCAGTTGACAAATTACCAAAATTAAATAGTCTGTGATAGTTCCAAAAGTTAATCCTTTTACTCCGGTTGCATTGGAAATAGCATTCCCCACCTGTTTATCAATACTTCCAGTTCGGAAACGTGTATCAAAAATTACATCGTTATGTGCAATGGCATTTCGAAGGTCTTTCGTGGCATAAATCAGACGTTGATGCATCATGGCATTTGAATCATCAGAATGTCGTATTCCAAGTTTTTCTGAAATATCTGATCTGCAATTTTGATTTAAGCATGAAACAAAATGACCAAACTCACCTAAACTAAGTAATTCAAAAGTCGCCCATATTGGTAGGTTAGCATCTTTACGAAAATAGTGATCTGCAATTTTATTTCCATTTCCATAAGCATCTGTCTGAACCTTATAAATACGATTACGCAAATCTAACCGTTTTTTTAACTCTCGTTTGAATTTTTCTTCTGCCTTTTGACGGTCGTAGGTATTTTTATATATTTTTCCTTTGGTGGAAAACATTTTATAATTATCCAACAACTGATTATAGATGTCGATAAAATTTTCAGAATTTATTGAAGCTACCAAAATGTCCAGAACATAATTCTTGACAGCTGTTTCAATTAGCATTACGTTAGGATAATATAATGATCTTAATTGTGCATCAAAGCCATAGACAGCAACCAATTCTTCAAATTTAGTATAAAGGGCATGGTTTGAAGGGGAATTTATGTAACGATACCCTTTATATCCATGATAGTACCCTATATTCATAAGTTTGCGTTTTTGCGATGAACCTGAAATAGAAATTCCTTTTTTGTCTCGCAGATAATGCATTAAACCATCCGTGCTCTGGGGATGTGGGTCTGACATATTTATACACCTCGCCCGTTAGTGATAATCTTCGGTATATATCAAAAATTAATATTCGTCAAAGTTTTTGATTAAACTATTCTGGGATTCGTTGTGAAATGCAGATATTAATCGGGAAAGGGTTCGCAGCATACCATTTCCCTAAATTCAAGCCCCTTGCTAATCGTTTGCTAAAAGGGGAAATTTAAAACACCTTAAAATTAGCAGTCACAGGTAGATATGAGATAACATTTTGATTCCATGACAAGCAAGGAAATACAGAGATTAGATAATAAAAATAGTGTGATTTCACATACATTCCATATTGATGTGCTATGCTTAAAAAGAGGTGATTTATATGGCTACATTACTTATTGTAGAGGATGATATAAAAACGAACGAAGCAATATGTGAGTATCTAAAATCAGCAGGGCATAAGCTAATATCAGCATATGATGGTGCTTCTGCATTACAATCTTTTGATGAATTCAATATAGACCTAATTGTGCTTGATATTATGCTCCCTAAAATATCAGGGATTTCCGTTTTGCATGAAATAAGGCAAAAAAGCTCTGTTCCTATACTTATGCTAACAGCGATTGAAGATGAATATACACAAGTTACAAGTTTTGATGAACAAGCAGATGACTATATCACAAAGCCCTTTTCTATGGTTTTATTGGGGCGGCGTATCACAGCTCTTTTAAGAAGAAGCGGAAAAGGGATAATGCCTAATACAATGGCATTTGGTGATGTAATTGTGGATTTCTCTGGTTATTCCGCAAAAGATAGTAATGGAAAAATTGATATTACTCCAAAAGAAATTGATTTGCTAAAGCTGCTTGTGGAACATAAAGGACTGGTTCTTACTCGTACCCAAATACTTGATGATTTATGGGGCGACAGTTATCCTATTATTGACAGGACAATAGATACTTACATTAAAAATTTGCGAAAGAAACTACGACTCGAATGTATAGTTACTGTTAAAGGTATTGGTTACAAATTTGAGGTGAATACATGAAGAAAATAAAGATATTTCCAAAGACTTTTATATATACCTTAGGATTGATGCTCTCTATCGTTGAAATTGCTCATTTATTGCTTTACTTGTTTATTCCACATGAGATTTTTAATATTTCTATCAAATCGAATGAGTCATTATCATTAAGTTCAGGGTTTAATATAGCACCTTATGTTAGGCAGACAATCGTAGATGCTCTGCCAGTATCTCTTGTTTGCTGTATTATTATTTCCATAGTCTGCTCTTTCCTGTTTTCCAGAAAAATAACTGTTCCGATTAAGCACATCAATATAGTAACAAGACAAATGGCACAAATGGAGAAAAATGCTGTCTGTAATATCAGCTCAAAAGATGAAATCGGTGCGTTGGCGGATAACATAAACCATTTGTACCAAAGCCTGCTGTCAGCAATTCATAATCTTGAAGTGGAAAAACAAAATGTAAGCGAAAGTGAAAAATCAAAAGTTGATTTTTTGCGGGTTGCTTCACACGAATTAAAAACGCCTGTTACGGCCTTAAATGCTACTTTAGAAAATATGATACTCGGTGTTGGAAAATATAAAGACTATGATACTTACCTGTTAGAATGTAAAGAAATGACAGAACATCTTACTGATATGATACATGATATTCTTGAAACCTCACGGCTAAACATATCATCCGAAAAGGAAACAGCAGTACAAACTGATTTATCAGAAATGATTTCTGCCTTATGTGAACCATATATGTTGATTGCAAAAGCAAAAGGCATTATATTTAGACTCGAATTATTTGAAAATTTTTCGGCAGTTTTGCCACAACATTTGTTTGAAAAAGCCATTTCCAATATTCTTGCCAATGCGGTAGCATATACAGAAACAGGCAAAACAATTTATATATATTTTGATGAAAAAAATCTTATTATAGAAAACGAATGCCCGCCAATTCCTGATAAAATATTACAGCATTTATTTGAGCCATTTTATCGTCCAGATTTTGCCCGAAACCGTGATAATGGCGGAAACGGGCTTGGGCTTTACATTGTCGCAACCTTGTTTCATACAATGGGTATTTCATATTCATTTATTCCCATGAAACAGCCACAAGGAATGCGATTTATTATCAATTTAAAATAGCCTGTCACAGTGAAGAAGCTCTCCAACAATCGGGGAGCTTTTTTAGTTAAAAAGCTCCCTGAATTTCACATACATTTCATATTGGTTCCATATTGGGAGATTATGATATAGCTGTTCACTAAAATTAACATCAGAAAACGGAGGTAATAAAATGGGTACAATTAAACGAGCATTTTTATATGTCACAAGAAAAAAAGGAAAAAGTATATTGCTTTTTTTCGTCCTTCTTATTATGGCAACCTTTGTGCTGTCTGGACTTTCGATTGAAAAGGCAACACAGTTAGAACAGAAAAAGCTACGGCAAACAATGGGAGGAATATTTGAACTATCGCCCGAATTTTCTGAAAAAAACCCATATTTTAAGTCAGCCAATGATGATGAGGGCTGTATGTCATTATACACGGAACGTCCTTTAACACAGGAAATGATTGATTTAATCTTGAAAATGGACGGGATAAAAAGTTGTGATGCAGACACACAAAGCAATGTTCAGCCTAATCTTGAAATATTTAAGGGAAATGTCCCATTAAAAGGCGAATTATACAATTCCGTATACGCAAGAACCGTTTATTCAAGTGAAACCAATGCTTTTTTTACATCACAGAAAGTGCAGCTAATTGAGGGAAGGCATATTACGAACGCCGAAAAGCATTCAGCCATAATAAGTAAAGAATTAGCAGATAAAAACGGCTTGAAAATAGGAGACAGTTTTTCGATAAAAGCGGATTATAAAGTAGAAATAAAGATTATCGGGGTTTATGAAATCCTTAAACCCGACTCTGCATTCGAAAATATCGCTACTTACGCAAAAATAGAAAACCAGATTTTTGTTGATTATTATACGTTGCAAGAACTTTTTAGAGATACTCCTGTGGGCTTTATTTCGGCAAAATTTTCGGTCGATGACCCCGCAAACCTTGAAAAAATCGTTAAAGAAGTAAGGGAAAATTCTGAAATTGATTGGCAGGCATTTACACTTACTACCGACAATACAGAGTACCAAGAAGCCGCTGCTCCATTTCAAAAGCTACAATCCTTGGTTACATCAATTATTTGGGTTATTGCATTGGTCAGCGGAATCATTCTTGCTTTAATACTTACTATGTGGGGAAGAAGCCGTATCCATGAAACAGGAGTATTCCTTTCTTTTGGCATTGGAAAAGGTAAAATCGTTAGTCAATATCTGACAGAAATTTTGATGATTGCCGTAATCGCTTTTTCTTTATCTTTCTTTGCGAGTAATGCAGTTGCAAATCAACTGGCAAACAAACTGATGGAAAGTCCGTCAAGTGATGAAAATTTAAGCAATGATAAAGATGTGGTTTTGGACATTAAGGACGATTATGGTCTTGATTTGGACGATGTCCAAGTCACAATGAAGGATGATAGTGAGATTTCTACATCACAAAATGAACAGGACATAACGCCGCCTGAAACAGATGTATCCGTTGATATTGCGGAAACGGAGCAAATCCACGTTTCAGTTGATATTTTCGATATGCTGCAGTTATATCTGATTGGTATTGCAATCATTACGGTTTCTGTTATTGTCTCATCTGGTACGGTAATGCGTTTGAAGCCAAAAGAAATTTTATCAAAAATGAGTTAAAGAAAGCTTCCTGTATAATTTAAAGTGTAAAGGGAGTTGACCAAAGAAAATACC
>CANSYK010000020.1 GCA_947651225.1 uncultured bacterium
ACTTCTTATTAGTCATGCAAAAAAGTCGTAGGTTAACCTGCGACTTTTTTGCATTTGGTTGCACCGTGAATTGTAACTACTTCTTCATTGCTGTGTCGTTACGGGTTTCGGGTTTGGCATAATAATTTAAAATATGAGCTGGCCTTTCTGAATTGCCACCTGCTTAAAATAATATAACACATAAGCCAGAGTATACAATATACTACTCTGGCTTATGTGTTATATTATTATTCCTCCTGTTACTGCTTACGGCCAATGTCGTCGAACCAGAAACCATTTCTTTCATTAATCCCCGAATATCACTTTCCTTTTACGCCTTTCTTGCTTTTTTCTCTGAGAGTCTGACATTTATCATAATAAGCATTATTCCGCCCGCAAAATAGAGAAACCTTGCAAGGTAAAACGGCAGACTTATATGAAAAGCTGGCTCTCCAAAGGCATCAACAGCAAGGGATAATGGTGCACTCACAAAATATCCTGCTCCAAAAAAATCAAAAAAGCTGCTGATATTAGAAAAACCCAGAACAAAGACAACTAACATCAAAAAATATAGCAGATTCTGATGAATTCTTCCTGCAAGCAATCCGATACCTGTCGAAAAAACAAAGCAGGGAGGCAGGATTAATACTGTCGGAAGCAAGAAATCAAAAAACGGATAGCGGTCAAAAAAGCGGATATAAAAAAATATGCTAAGTCCGATAATCAACATGCAAATCAGCAAAAAGCAAACGAACAATACCGCAATCCGTATTGCCAGAAACTGTCCAGGGCTTACAGGTGTTTGTGCTGTCAGGGTTTCCACGCTCTTTTGCTTTTTGGAATAATAGAAAGATAACAAAAATAATATCGCTAAAATACAAAATGGCATCACCTTCCCCAGATAAGCGCCAAAACTCCATGCAGAAAAAGGAGCTGTATAGGCAATTCCTGCAATAATATCCCTTGTCAGAAGGTACCACGCAAGCACCCCGTTTACTATGAACAGCCCAACAAAAATTTTGTTACATATCAATCTTTTTAATTCATAATAAAATATTCTATTCAAGATTCAAATCCTCCTCTGTCAGGCCGCAGGCATCTAAAAAGTCTTGATAAGTAAATGGATTACTATATGAATCATATTCTGAACGTTTTTCGTACATGCTGCGTAAAATTTCATCCATCTTTTCTTCGCCGCCAACTAATTCCTCTGCCTTTTTTATCATCAACGGCATCCTGCAATACCAATTCGTTCCCTCGTTCTGTTCATTCAAAGTAGCACGGTACTTTTTGGGCAGCTTTTTAAGATATTTCGGATAACGGTAATAGAATTCTCTGTTCTGCCTGTCTACCGCCTCCTTCCAAATATCAAGATAATATTTCTTTGCATAAAGCTCCCCATATTTTTCTTTCGCAATACGATAAGTGGAGTAAGCTGTCAAGCCTTCTGTTGACCACAGCTCTTCTTCTTTACACTCCAGTCCGTAAGAACCCCACCATTGGTGTACCATCTCATGGATAAAGACCTCTGTAGCATTTGCCCCTTTTCGCAGATCACTCAGGGTTTCTGGCGACAAAACGACCTCAAACCATTCACTGTAGCCTTCCCATGCATGTCCACCCATAGCCATGATACTTATCTGCTGCAGCGTCAGCCTTTTATCACCTGCATAGCTGCTTTTCCCATAGTGCTTTATACAATAATCAAAGACATCAATAATTGCCTGTTCCACATTATTGTCTTTCACAGTTTTCTCATACTTTTTACCATATACAAAGTCAATTCCCATATCTCCAACAGAAAATTTTTCTGTCTTATAATCGCCTGCACGAAACGACATTGGACAAGTCAAATCACTTTCCGCAGTCCATGTCCTGGTCCCATCGTGGTTGTCCACAAAATCATTCATAGGCTCATAATCCAAAAATGGGATAAGTTTCTCAGGCAGCGTAACACTTATAGTAGATTTGCCTAAAGTCTCCAAATCTCCAGGAGCTATGCAGGCATTGCTTAATGAAATATACTCCTTATCAATACTGTCATATACCAAATAAGGATATTGATACCTTGCCATTGCCGGAAAGCCTTCAAATTCTATGGTCAACACTCCGCCTTTCCCTTTGGGAAGCGTAAAAAGGACTGACTGCTCGCCGTTAATAATATCCCCTGGCATTTTAAATGGAAGTGCTTCACCTGCGTATGTGACAGAAGCAATCTTGTATCCTGTATTAATCATCATTTTTCTTTCCCCACCGCCAGTATAATGGCTGTAATCATATTCCGATTTGCCGGAAAGCCTTCCGGTAAGAGGCTCCAAAACTAAAGAATGTTTTATGGAGTCCGCCTCAATAAATTCCCCTTCTTCCTCATCTACTACTACAACCTCTCCTTCGTCTATATATTCTTCCGCCCCATGATCCACGAAAGGCTGCTTTATCCACAATAGTGCGCCCATCAAAATGAAAACTGCAGATAAAACGGGAATATACAGCTTTTTAAACCCTCTGATAAAGGAACAAACGAGATTCTTCTGGTATCTTCGGATACATAATAGCGCAAAAAGCCAAACCCCCGCAGCAAGCAAAAACCAAATCATGCGGGTATATACCCCAACCCTTAAAGGCCATATGCTGGGAAACCCATCTGAATATGCTATAACAAGAGGATTAACCCAGCGCATAAAGTAATCATCGCTAGCAAATTTGCTAAAACTAAAATAGCTAAGTGCGGCATAGAGCATAGCAGCAATTTCTATACGCCTCGTAATCTGATAAAATGCCTCTGCAAACAAAATGGAAACAAACCATGTAAACATCATAAATACTAAAAAATTCTCTATATAAAAACTAAGAGAAAAAAGATACTCTAGCTTATCTGCCGTATATGGCAGATAAATAAGGATACATAAAAATGTTGTCAGCATGGAAAATGTGAGTATCGCTGCCGTCCTTGCAATACAAAGCCTGATGGGAGAACCAATCGAATCCGTAATGACATCTGTTCCTGTACGATGTAACCTGTCAGATTCTATTACGGTAAATACCGCCCACAGAACCGCTCCAATGGTTGTACCTGCAAGTACAGGATTTGCAATGTATTTCCCTGACATAACCTCAGAAAAGCTCATAGCAAAAACTGAATATCCCAAAAGGGGAGCACACAGGCACAATGCCATAATAATCCATAAAACTTTTGAAAACACTAATCTTTTAAACTCCACACGGTAAAGTGAGATAAGCCTCATTCTTTTCCCTCCTCTCGCCTTATGCAGTAAAGGTAGGCATCTTCTAATGTCGGCTCCACGCCTTTTGCAAACGAAGGCAGCTTATCCCCCACAATCCTGCATTGTATGCCATCTGCAACATTGACCTTTGAGACCGCCTCACACCCTTGCGGAATATCTTCGCCAGGCTGTGATACATAGAGTCCGACATGTCCTTCTGTCTGCGAAATCAATGCAGACGGCGTTCCATCGAACAGAATCGAACCACTATAAATAACAAGAACACGATTACATACAGCCTGCACATCTTCTACAATATGTGTTGACAGCAAGATAATCTTATTCTGAGCCATCTCCGAAAAAATATTTCGAAACTTCACACGTTCTTCTGGATCAAGCCCAACCGTTGGCTCATCAAGGATAATCAGCTCTGGATTGCCAAGCAATGCCTGCGCAATGCCCACCCTCTGACGCTGCCCACCCGAAAGACTGTAGATTTTCATTTTTCGTAATTCTGACATATTTGTCTGCCCTAAAACAAAGTCAATTGCCTTATTTTTATCCTTTACCCCCTTTAACGCTGCCATATAATCCAAAAATTGCCAAACGGTCAGCTCATCATACAAACCAAAACTCTGCGGCAGATATCCAAGACGGGATTTCAATCTCTTTTCCTGTGAAATCAACGGCTTCCCATCTAGCAGAATTTTACCTTTTGTAGGAACCATGCCCGCAATCAATAATTTCATAAGCGTTGTTTTCCCTGCGCCATTCGGCCCTAATATCCCAATGAAATTAGGGGTTTCTGCCTGCAGTGTAATGTCTTGCAGCGCTTTTTTCCCTGAAGGGTAAATCATTGTAATGTCATTTACTTCAATCTTCATATTAAGCACCTCCTGCATACTATCCTATCATAAAATATGTGGAGTTTATCTGTAGCCTATGTGTGTTTTATGTGGAGTTTTTGTGTAAAACCACTATGTTGTGTTAATTTCCTACTCTATGAAAAAAGCGCCGGCTAAACCGACACTTCCTTAAATTCTGCTGTAAACCTCACTCCATCTCCACAATTTACAATATTATGCTCTACTCCATACGTTTCTAAAATCATACGCAGAATATATAACCCCAGCCCACTACCTTGTGCCACATCTTTTCCGGCACGGTAAAATGCCTCATAAATATGTGGCAAATGCTCCTCTGCTATATGCGCCGGAAAATTTATAACAGAAAATACAGGTTTACCATTCTTTTTTTGGAAGGTCACGCTGACAGTTCCACCTTCAGGAGAATGTCCCACGGCATTTCCTATCGCATTGCCAAGTGCTTTTTTCAAAAGCTTCTCATTACCATGCACATAAATATTTTTTTCTATATCTGACATCAGACGGATCGACCAAAGCTCCATCATATCACGATATTCATTTAGCAATTCTTCTATCACAGAGGAAAGCAGTACAAGACCGTCCTCTTCTCCCCCTGCCATATCAATATAGGAAACTGACAGGATTTCTTTTATAAAACCATTTAATGACTGCAAGATTTGGGCAGAACGAGCAAGGTATTTTTCTCTGTCTTTATAAACTCCGATTCCTGCCTGCATACCTTCAAGCTGTCCGATAACTATTGCAATCGGTGTTTTTAATTCGTGAGATACCCCTGAAAAGAAAAGCATGCGCCTGCGTTCCCTCTCCTTTTCAAAAGTAATTTCATCTGCAAGCAGGGCATTTTGGCCACTCAGCTCCGTCAGTGCCTTATGAAGCCTGTCAGACAATTCATTAATACTTTTTGACAATTCGCCAATTTCGTCATCGCGGACATCTGGGCAATACCAGCTAAAATCCAGATTTGCAATCCGGTAAGCAATCTTACTGATACGGATAATCGGACGCGTTGTATAATGCGAAAAAAATAATGCGCATAAAAATGATAAAGCAAGTATGCTCCCACCAACAAATGGCAGGCTTTTCCACGCCGCATTTATTATCTCCCTCGTATGTGCAGGATTGTAGCTTACCATAAGAATATATTCGTCATCTGAATCGGCAAAACGAAAGGGATACTCTGTTTTTCCTGTTTGCGTCTGCTGTTTTCCTTTCTTGTTCATAAAGGTAAATAAGCTGATTTCCTCATAGCTGCTATTCACTAATTTTAAATCCGCACCACTTTCCTGGATAAAGGATAAAAACAAATCCTCGCTTTCTGATGCCTTTCCCGTTCTAAGCCTGGCAACCAACATTTCCGCCTTCTCCTGCAAATGACGGCGCGACTGCTTTTCATTTGCAGCCGGAAGAAAAATTCCAACAAAAACATACGACAAAACACTGACAATAAGGCAGAGTGCCAGAAGCATAAAAAAAGTTTTCTGTGTTAATTTTTTCATTTATATATCCCGTCTTTCTCAATTTTGAATGCCCTCTCAAAATTGAGAAAGCATTAATAAGTAGTTTGAAAGGAATTTTCAAACTTTCTCCTTATCCACACATTTTTGTAGCTTATACCCCACACCCCGGACTGTTTCAATACATTCCTCTTCTCCTAATTTTTTCCTGATATTCTTAATGTGGGTGTCCACAATTCTTGTATCTCCATAAAACTCATATCCCCACAGCTTTGCAAGCAGTGACTCTCTGGTTACCACTGTACCTGGCACCTGCATCAGTTCTAATAAAATTTCATACTCCCGCAGTGTAAAATCAACACTTTTTCCAGCAACAGTTACAGTATGCCCTTTTAAATCTAATGAAATATTATGATAGTTCAGGCAGTCTATCCCGAAATGCTGCGTCCGTCTTAGTACAGCCGCTACCTTAAGCAGCAAGACCGTCATGGATATAGGCTTTGTAATATAATCATCAATATACAGGTTATATCCCCTTATCTGATGCTCCTCACTATCAAGTGCCGTAAGCATAATTACAGGAACATCAGAATCCTTGCGGAGCATCTCACAGACACCATACCCATCAATGATTGGAAGCCGCAAATCCAATAGCACCAAATCAAAATCATATTTTCTGGCAAGCTCCAGAGCCTCTGCTCCATCCGTCGCTGCTATTACCCTATACTCTACACTTTCTAAAAAATTCACAAGAAGCTCCCTGTAATCAGGATTATCCTCCACAACGAGAATCAATGCCATATGCCACCTCCGGTAATCTGTTAAGAAAAGAGCAGATGCCATACCCTGCGCACCTGCTCTTTTTCCAAATATTCTTTTTTGAGAATTAAAATTAATGTGCCAGAATAACCTTTTTCGGACACTTTGCAGCACATGCGCCACAACCCGTACATTTACTCTGGTCAATATGTGCAATATTATTTTCTACAGTAATTGCCCCTGCTTCACACTGCTTTGCACAGATACCGCATCCAATACAACCGGTATCGCACACTGCCATAACCTTTGGCCCTTTATCCTTATTAGAACAGGACACACCAAATTTTGCATCATATGGTACCAATTCAATCAGTCCATTTGGACACTCTTCAATACATTTTCCACAGGCTACACAGTGCTCTTTGTCAACAACTGCGATACCCTGCTGCACATGGATTGCATCAAACTGGCAGGCAGCCACACAGGAACCAAAACCCATACATCCAAAAGAACATGCCTTATCACCACGCCCCGGAATTGCCGCTGCACGCTTACAGTCAGAAATTCCATAATAATTCGCCTTAATACCGGCTTTTGCACAGGTTCCAGCACATTTTACAAATGCTACCATCTTTACGGCTTCACCACCGTCAACACCCATTACTTCACCGATTTTAGATGCTACTGCCGCACCACCAACCGGGCAGGCATTTACTGCCGCCTCGCCTGCAGCAATTGCTTTTGCCAGAGCGTCACAACCTGCATAGCCGCAGCCACCACAGTTATTACCTGGCAAAAACTCACGGACAGCAATTTCTTTTTCATCTATCGGTACTTCAAACTGAATTGCGGCAAATCCGAGAAGAAGGGCAATGAGAAGTCCCGTAACACCAATTACTGCTGCTGCAATGATTACTTGTGTCATACTTTCTCCTCCTTCCTAGACCAATCCTGCGAAACCGCAGAATGCAATCGCCATTAAGCTTGCCGTTACCAATACAATCGGAGTTCCCTTAAAAGACTCCGGTACATCATTAAACTCAATGCGCTCACGGATTCCTGCAAGAATTGTAATTGCAATCAGGAAACCAAGCGCCGTAAAGATGCCACACACAACACTCTCAATAAAATTATAACCATCTGAAATGTTATTGATTGCCACACCAAGTACCGCACAGTTTGTTGTAATCAGAGGAAGATATACACCCAATGAAGCATGGAGGGATGGCATAAATTTCTTCAATGCCATTTCCACAAACTGTACCAAAGCCGCAATAATCAAGATAAATGCAATTGTCTGAAGATATTCCAGCCCTAACGGCACTAAAATCCCATAATAAATCGGATAGGTAATCATACATGCAATCGTGATAACAAAGGTAACTGCGGCACCCATGCCCACAGAAGTCTCAACCTTTTTCGATACGCCAAGGAATGGGCAGATACCGAGGAACTGACTAAGCACTACATTGCTCACGAGCATAGATGAAATAATAATCACAAATAAATTCACTTAAATCACTCCTCCTTTTTCTTTGCTGCTTCCTGTGCTGCTTTTGCAGCCTTCGCAGCTTTTGCTTTTTCTGCAGCTTCCTTAGCGGCCTGTGCCTTTGCAGCCTTTTCTGCCGCACGCTCTGCTTCTACGATTCCTTTGTTCGCCACACAGCTTGCACCTGTACAGGAGGCACAGTTCCCACCGCATGACAGACTGGCATCACCGGCTACATTAGTAGCAGATGGCAGCTTTAACTTATTCTGGATTGCTGTCAGGAAAGACAATACAAGGAATGCTCCCGGAGCCAATACAAAGAATGTAATATGGAAATCTTCTGGAATAAACTCCTTGCCAAAAATCGCACCTGCTCCAAGAATTTCACGGCAGATACCAAGACAGGTAAGGCCAAATGTAAATCCAAGCCCCATACCAAGTCCGTCAAAAATAGATGGCAGAACCGTATTCTTTGACGCATACGCTTCTGCTCTTCCCAAAATAATACAGTTTACAACAATCAGCGGAATATATACGCCAAGCGCACTGTCAAGGAATGGCAGAAAAGCCTTTAATAGCAACTGGATAATCGTAACAAAAGATGCTACTACTACGATAAATCCCGGTATACGTACTTTATCCGGAATCACTTTACGGAGCAGTGAAATAAAAGCATTGGATAAAACTAATACTACTGTTGTCGTAAGTCCCATACCTAATCCGTTCATTGCGGAAGAAGTTACCGCTAAGGTAGGACACATACCAAGCATCATTACAAAGGTGGGATTTTCCGTAATGATACCATTCTTTAAACGTTCTGTACATGAATTCATGAATTTCCCTCCTATTCTGATAATGATGAAATAAACAATAAGGAGCTATTAACTGCTCTTGTTACAGCACTACTGGTAATTGTAGCACCACTTATGGCATTGATTGTACCATTGTCTGCACTTCCGCTTCCATCTTTTACAACAGAAACCTCCTGCGTTGTATTCATACCAATATACTGTTTGTTCCAACTTTCATTGGAACTGTTCTGACCAAGGCCAGGTGTCTCATTTGTACAATCCATAATCTGGATTCCTTTAATGCCACCTTCGGCGTCAATACCAAGCGCAACCTTTACTGCTCCACCATATCCTTTACCACTGCAGGTCAATACATATCCGGCATCCTGACCATCTACTGTCGCCTTCATAACTTCCTGAATCTCCACATCAGATAAGTCGGCGCCAGATTCTGTTGTTATCATGCCTGCTGAAAGATCAGCCTGAAAAGCTTCCAGAGAAGAATTAATAGTATCATCAGAAACAAATTCTGCTCCGTCATAAACAGCCGCATATGCTTCCTGCTTTGTCTTTTCCTCTTGCTCTTTAATCGGGTCTACTGTAATCATATTCACAGCGCCAAGTAAAATACCAGCAATCAGCGTAATCAGAAAAAGACAAATTGTATCATGTACCAATGTGCTCTGTGATTTCTCATTACTTGCCATCTTTTATTCCCTCCTTTCCAAACGGAACAGGGATTGTCGCCTTCTCAATCAGTGGAACTAAAAGATTGGAAATAATAATCGCATAGGAAACTCCCTCTGCGGAAGCACCAAAAATACGAAATACCCCTGTAAGGACACCAAGAAGAATACCGAATGCAATCTGCCCTTTCGGTGTAATCGGGCTCGTAACGTAATCTGTCGCCATAAAGAAAGCACCCAGAATCAATCCACCACCGCAAATTTCTTTTGCAAGATATGTCATATCAAATCCATGGCCACCAAACAACAGAGCAAAAACTGCAAAAGTAACAATGTAGCACACCGGAATCTTCCATGTGATTACTTTACGTATCAGCAGATACGCCGCACCAATCAACAACGCAAGCGTAGATGTTTCACCAATTGTACCGCCGATCGTTCCAAGGAACATATCAATAAGCTGTGTAGAATCATCTCCGCTCTTAATCAATGCAAGAGGTGTAGCGCCTGTTACCCCGTCATATGTAAAGGAGGTCATTTTGCCGGCAAAGGATACCATAAGGAAACATCTTGCGCCGAGCGCCGGGTTCATAAAGTTCTGTCCCAGTCCACCAAATAACTGCTTTACAATAATAATTGCAAATACACTTCCCAAAACAGCCATCCAAATCGGGAAAGCGGCTGACAGGTTCAATGCCAGTAAAAGTCCGGTCAGCGCCGCACTTCCGTCACTTACTGTAAGTGGAAGTTTCATTGCTTTTTGCCAAATATACTCTGCCAGTACACTGGCAGCAATACAGACAACAATCAAAACCGCTGCCTGATAACCAAAATTCCAGACACCAAAAAGAGCAGCAGGCATAAGCGCAAGAAATACATCCCACATAATACTTCTCGTGCTGGATTTGTCACGAACATGCGGTGACGATGATATATTTAATAAATTACTCACTTTACATTACACCTCCTATTTCTTTCTGGCCTGCGCAGCCACATACTGGCGTGCCTGCTTAAAGGACTGTGTCAGCGGGCGTTTTGCCGGGCAGACATACGTACAGCTTCCACATTCGTAACACTCCATGCCATTTAAGCTTACAAATGTGTCATAATCGTTATTCATTGCGGCAACTGCCATTTTCTGCGGCACCAGATTGCCAGGACATGCCTCCACACAGCGTCCACAGCGGATACATGGCGTTGGCTCAAATTCTGCCACTTCATCCTTTGTCATTGCCAGGATAGAAGAAGAGGTTTTTGTCACCGGTACATTCAAATCAAACATGGCAAATCCCATCATTGGACCACCGGATATAATCTTTGCCGGTTCCTGCCCAAAGCCTTCTCCTTCCGGAACTAAATCCGCATGGTTACAACCTAAACGAACATTCACATTAATCGGCTTCTTAAATGCATCTCCTGTTAAAGTCATAACCCTTGTAATCAGCGGCGTCTGTTTGCAGACAGCACGATAAATCGCAATAACTGTAGAGATATTATCCACAACACAGCCTTCATCCGCAGGAAGCTTCTTGGAATAAATCTTCCTTCCTGTTGCAGCGGAAATCAGCGTGCGCTCACCTCCCTGTGGATATTTTGTTTTCAATACCCTGACCTCAATGCGGCTTTCATTTGCAACCGCCGCCTTCATCTTTTCAATCGCCGCTGGTTTATTGTCCTCAATGCAGATTAACCCTGTTGCCTTGTCAAAAAGCTTAAGCATCACCTTTAAGCCTCCTACAATCTCCTCAGGGCATTCTAACATTTGACGGTAATCAGAAGTCAAATACGGCTCACATTCTGCACCATTTACTAAGATGTAGTCAATTTTGTCCGGCTCTTTTGGAGCCAGTTTTACATTTGTCGGGAATCCAGCACCTCCCATACCCACAATTCCTGCTTCTTTCACGATATCACGAATCTCATCTTTGGAAAGTTTCGTATAATCACGGTCTTCCCCAAGTCCTTCGATTCCTGTGTAGGCTCCATCATTTTCCACTACCACACACATTGCAGATGAGCCGTTTAATAACATCCTTGGCTCAACGGCCTTTACCGTTCCAGAAACTGAGCAGCAGATATTAGCAGAAATAAAACCACTGGCTTCGCCAATCTTCTGCCCAACTAATACCTTATCGCCCTTGCTCACAATCGGTTTTGCGGGTGCGCCAATATGCTGTGACATAGGAAATATCATGTCACCTTTTGGCATCACCGTCTTAATCGGTAAATCACTAGACAGTTCTTTTCCTTCGTAGGGATGCACTCCCCCCCGAAACGTTGCTTCACTCATTCCGGTTCCCCTTTCTGTATTTTTTCATCTATGTACTGGATAATCCTGACATTTTAACCAAGAAACCCATTACATTTTAAGTTTAATTTTATCAAATATGCCCAAAAAAATCAACACAAAGGTTTATATTCCCTTTTCTTTTTCCATTTTTGCCCTCAAACTGCCTTTAAATGACGCTTATAAATCAGACTATCAAGGTTGAAACAAGATTGAAAGCTACTATTTGCGTTGATAAGAACGATAATCGAAATTGTTAATCCTTTCTTATGAGGATATTTTAATAATTATTATAAGCTATCATAAAAAATACCGTCAATCCTTGTGGCATGGTACTATATAGTGTTTGTTTATATGATTATGGTGGGTTTGCTGATATAAAATTAAATATAATAAATTAAAAGGAGTGCATAATGATTTATATTGCAGTTTGTGACGATGATAATTATTTCCTTTATTATAGGAGAAAAAAAATAATTGATAAATATATGAAAACGATGAAATATTCATATAAAATTGATACCTTTACATCGGGATTGGAACTTGTTCAGATGAGAGATGATATTACCCAATATGATATTATTTTTCTGGACATTGGCATGAAAGATATGGGCAGAATGTCAACCGTGGGATATGTTAGAAAATACACTAAAAATACTTATATTGTATTTGTAACAGCATTCATTTCATATTCTTTAGAGGGTTATAAAGTAAATGCAATTCGATATATTCTCAAGGATAATGATAATGCTGAAAGAGAATATGATACATAAAATAATGAAAAATTTGCCAAAGTAACTTCCGCAGTAAGCACAGAAAGGGGTAGTTTTTGCTTTGGCAAATAACGCTTATGCGTTTATACTGTTTATATGCCTGATAATTTTTTGACAAATAAATAATTATATGATATATTATTATCGTTATTATTATTATTAATTGTTTGTAGTGATTTGCAATATTGTTTGGGTTTTAAGAATTAAAGAAATAATCTTGATTCCGGCAAGGGACTTATCCTTATCCGGAGAATATGATACTTGGAAGGTTTCCTTTCAGAAGGCTATGCCCGAATAGAAAGGATTTTGTCCACTTATTATTCATCAACCCAAACGACCAATTAGAAAGGCAAGCAAATAGTGAAGTTTGCAAAAATTACAGAGAGTTTCTGAGGATTAATCAGCAACTGCCCCATAATATGATTGGTCAGGAAAATTGTATGAATATGCCTTTTTATGATAAATAAATGGATAAGGGGGGGGTGGGAATCAGCAATGGATAGAAGGCATTTCAGAATAAATTTAGTTTATTAAGGAGGGAAAAGAAATGAAATTTAAATTATTTATTAAAAAATGCATTTCGTTAATGTTGCTATTAGTTATTTTGGTAAGTTGTGATTTGCCATATGTCGCTAATGCAAAAACTAATGTTGCAGATGGTAGTGAACAGGAGGAAGTTTATTATTATCTGAAAAGCTACTTTTCAGATTTATTGGATACCATCAAGGCAGATAGCGAGAAGGATTATACTACAGAAGATTTTTCCAGTGTAAAAGGATATATTGTAGCTAAGCAGCTGGTAAATAAACGACAAATTTACAAAAAATTATTAGGTGGAATTGAAAAAGTCAGATTAAACGAAATAATATTGGAAGATGTATCTTCAACTGGAGATACAATGGAGGCAATGGCATATGTAAAATATTCATTTACTTATCCAGAGGAACAAGAAGAATGTTCTGTTGGAACACTCTATCGGGTGATTTTATCAAAGACCAGAGAGGGCTATTGTGTGTTGGATTTAGATTGTGATGATATAGAAACAAAGATGGCTAAAGAGGCAATTTTAGGAAATTCTGATTTAAGAAATAAGATTGAATCTGATTCCAATTCAGTGAGCATTTACGGTTGTTCTGATACAGATTTAGAACTGGATTATTCTGTAGCTGATGCTTATTTTGCAGAAGCAGAACAGAATACAGAAAGTTTATTACAGGATGATATTTCGTATGCAGAAGCAGATGAAGATGAAAATGAAATAAGTACTCTGTCAACAAGTGCTTCATATAATAAAACAAAGGCTAGAAATTGGGGTTATAAATTAGGTGACAATAAACAAAATTATATATTTAAAAGAGCTTCTTTAGATTGTACAAACTTTGTTTCGCAGTGTGTTTGGGCAGGTTATGGTGGCACTGACGGATATACAATACCATCTGATCCATCTGTGAATAATGCTACCTGTGTGGCATTGAAGAAAAGAGTTGCATCTGATTATCGCATGACCAGTTCCTGGTATGGTAGAAATTATGATTCCACATTAGGTGACCCACCAACTAATTTTTGTAGTGTTGTTAATTTTTGCAATTATGTGTCATCAAATACCGGAAATGGTCCTAAAGCTACCGTATATAACAATGGAAAAGTTTATACAAATTTAAGTGTAAAAATGAAAGCAGGGGATGTGTTGCAGTTTTATAATAATAGTACTGGTACATGGTATCATTCTGTTATTGTAGTTACAGAAACGGATTATAGTGTTTCGGATTATAAAAAAGTTAAGGTTGCCCAACATGAATCCGATTATAATAATAGAAGTTTGTCAGAGTTAATATCTAATTTTGGTGGTTCATCTTGCAAAATGAGATTATTACGATTTAAATCAACAACATTTTCTGAGTAAAGATTATAAACAAAAGCTGCTGTTTTTGCAGGGCCAGATGGCATAGCCGGATGGTTTTTTGCATGATGTTTAGAATAGCCATGAATAGTAACAAGCAAAGAATAGTTAGAGTTTGTTTATCAGATTTTAACTATTCTTTGGTTTATAATTATTTAAGGGGAGGATAATAACATGAACAAGAAAATATTTGTAACAGGATTGTGTCTGATATTGATTGCTTGTGCTGCGGTTGGGTGGTATTATATCAATAATGACAACAGAACTGTTAATGAATATTTACTAGGAAAGACACCCCATTCCTATCAATGTACATTTGGAGAAGATTTTGTACTTTACAAAGAATACGTATTAAAAAATGATGAGAAAATTTTTAGCGGATTGTATCGATGCAATCTAAATGATAATAAGGATTCTAGCACAACCCCTCAGCTGCTATCGGATTCTTTTTTTGCTTGTGCCAATATCTATCGGGATAAAGTTATCTTTATAAATGATGAATGTAAAATTCAACAAATGGATATGGAAAATAGCAATAGTGAAATCTTATACGATAATAATGGTAAAACCATTATGGATGTACTGATTATGGATGATTATTTATATTTTATTGCAGAATGTGATGAGGATGTTTATAATTTGTTGGCATTAAATTTAACTAATAATATTCAAAAGCAAATTCTAGAAGACATTAATCCACATTATTTGTATCATTATGGTGAAGGTGTAGCTGTTATAACTAAAGATAACGAATTTATAGTAAAATGTAATTTCGATGATGGTGTAACAGAAAAATATTCAACTCCTGAAGATGAAATACAGGGATTTTTTGATGATGGTGATATACTGTTGGTTCAGAATTGTGATACAGTATATCAATTAAAGGATTTTTATACAGACAAAAAGACAGTATTGTTGCAGAAAGAAAACATTTACCGGACAATCATGCATTCAGATGAATTGTTAGTATGTACACTGGATGATTATGGCTTAATTGAAGTTTTTGTATACGATTTTGCTAGTAAAAAAGTAACTAAAATTGCTAATGCAAATGCTATACCGCTTGATTTTAATAAAGAATATATAATTTGTAATGATGAAGGAATAGGAATGCCGGAACTTATAAACCGAAGTACGGGAGAATTTGAGAATATTGTGACAAATTATACGAAAGAAGAAAAATATGATGACCAAAGAGAAGAAACTTCATTGGGGAATATTGAGAAAGGAGACTATAAAAACGCTTTTTCTGATGATGAATTAAATGATTTGCTTAAAATAGTAACCCAATATTATCAAGATAAATTGTCATGGGAAGTTGTAGATTATCGTGTCGCTGATAATAACCATTCTTTCTACCAACTATATAATGACTATGAATCGGGAGATATTATTGTTTTTGAGGTTCACACAACGAATAATCCCAGTGGATTATTCAGAGCTATTGTGCTTGGAAGGAAAAAGAATAATACAAAATGGGAGGTGCTAAATGAGGGGGTATAGTTTGGTGGATTAGAAACTTATACGATTGCTCTTGGAAACTTTTAGACAATACCATCCATTGATGCGTAATATATAGTGTGGCAATAGAATATTACCTATTTATATTTAATTTTCCTTTAAAACCATTAACATATATCGTATCATTATAAAATTTGAAACATATTATTTCTGGTATTTGAAAAGATAGCTCAACTCCTGGTAATCAGCAAAATTTTCGGGGTGAAGGTTCAAAAGCGTGATAGTGACAATCATCATAAACGGGTTCGCTGCAATATGGCGAATCTGGATACAGCAGAGTCAGAAAAAGGCATTAAGTTTGATGAAAAGTTTTTGGGATATGCGGAGGAGTATGGCAGACAGGCAGGATGATTTTTGAAGCACAGTAAAAATATAGAAGCTCTGTGATACTGCTTATTCAGCAGTTACAGAGCTTTTTGTAAGGAGTTAATATATCATTTAAGTTTAATTTCATAATATCTTACAAAATAGTCGACAAAGAGTATAAGTCCAACTAATGCAATCAAAAGCCCGACTCCTGTGCCTTTATTTTCAGGATAATAATAGTTTACAGCAAAATGAATAGGACTTACCAAAACGGCTACTGCTAACCATATTAATTCAACTCTTAATAATCCCTTTTGTGCCTTATCCTTCTTTTGTTGTAAGTCAATAAGATTTTCTTCTGCTTTTTTCTGATAATTTTCCATACTAATCCTTTCCCCAGAGAGCAGTTCATTTACGGTAATCCCCAAAATATCACATAATTCCAGCATAATAGATGTATCTGGGCAGCTTTTCCCCGTTTCCCATTTAGAGACTGCTCGATTGGTTATGTTAAGTTTTTCTGCTAACTGCATTTGTGTAAGTTTCTTTTCCTTACGACAAGCGGCAATAAATTTTCCGATTGCTTCCTGACTCATATTCTGACCTCCTTATCATCATCATACATAAAAAATCCCATACATAAAAGGAACTGATAGTGGATTTTTAACGATTCCACTATTGGTTGACACCTTAGGACCTGTAAATAATTAAATGAAACAACTTTTCAACCTCTTCCTGCTTTTATAATACCACAAGATGTAAATATTCGTTACTATTCACGGCTGATTTCAGAAAATAGCTGTGAATAGTAACTGGTCGCCCAATGGACTGCTGCGGCTCAAAGTCTTTCACTTGACAATATCGCAAGACAGTGTTATTATGTTTACGAACATAATATTAGAATATTCGTAAATGTGGTTCGCAAAAAAGGAGGATTAGATATGCCGTCAAAGCCAGTGCTTTCAGATACCGACAAAGAGAATATCCGAGAAAGGCTTAAAAAATTATGTGAAGAATGCTGGATAGAGCAAGGGTATAAAAAAACGAACATTAAAGGCCTGTGTGTGAAAACGGGTATATCAGTTGGCACATTTTATACGCTCTACCAAACAAAAGAAGATTTGTTTTTAGAAACAATCGAAACAATACAAAGGAGGCTGAAAGAAAAGATTTTTGAGATTAACAGAGACAGACAGACAAAGGACGGGTTTGCTGAATCAATGAAAGAGCTTTTTAAGGAATATGACAGCAAGCCTTTCCTGTATAATGTCAATACACCAGATTTCCAATCTTTTATTACAAAACTGCCAGAAGAAACAATGAAAAAAATTAAATTTGACAGTTTTGATTTTTTTAGGCAGGCAGTCCATACCGCTAACCTTGAACTGAAAATGGAAGAATCTAAGGCATTTGGAATACTAAGTGCGTTATTATCTACCATCAACGCAAAAGAAACCCTTTCTGCCACCTGCGACTATTTTGCTGTCTTCGATTTTATGGTGGACAGCCTTGTGGCTGATATTTTTAAGTGAAGGAAGTCTTTACGACGGAATTTGGTTCAAAATAATGTTGGCAAACGTTACTACTCACGGCTGGATTTTCGCATGATGTTTAGAATAGCCGTGAATAGTAACCGGCCAACAACAAAAAAACAGAGAAAACAGACAATCTGCTGGCATACAGTTGATATTTTAGGAGGATAGAGAATGATTAAAAAGGTAAATCAAGTTTGTGGAAAATTAAATGATGTGTTGGGCATTTCTGTTACGTTCCCAAATCCTGGGACAAGAGCGGTAAAAGCTGCTGCATTATTCAACTTTATTTCGGGGGCTGGCTTAATGGCTGCAGGAGCAGCTTTTTCTTCAAAATGGTGTGCGGCATTGGGAGGCTTAGGAATTGCCAGCAGCATTATATTGCGAAAGGAAATCAGCTATAAATCCAATGACAAAAAACAGCGGTGCCAATCCTGACACCACTGCCATATTTTCTTATAGTAAGGAACTGTAGTAAAAATGTTTCTACAGTTCCTTATTGATTTTTAATTAACAGCCTCCAAGTACCATTTCTGGCAATTATGGCCATTATGTTCCCACTGCTGAACATTTCCATTGTTTGTTGTATCTGCATTACTGATTTCTACGACGCTTTTACAACCAGAAGCCTTTGTGTATAAGGTATAACTTCCATCGGAATTTTTCACCGGCTTATACAACTGTGCATCACAGTAAGTATTTTCCCAGATTCCAACGTTCGCACCATTCGCACTACTGTTATTCTCAACATCCAGAAGGAAAGTTTTTCCATCGCCTAAAGCGGAATAAATGTAATAATAGCCATCTCCGGCAGCAACAAATTTCCATGTATTATTACTCTTAGCAGAAGAAGCTGTATACTGTAGGACATTTGCACCATTTGCGGCATATCCGCCTGATACATCCATATACAAGCCACTGTTTACATTTTTCAGCATATAGCTTTTGCCTGTGTCAATCCCTGTGCTGCTGCTATTGCCATATACACCCATAATCGCATCAATAATAGACTGTTGTGTTACCTCATATGTATAACGGTTAAACAGGGCAAGGCCATATGCTCCGGTTACACCGTTATCCCACCAGATTGGTACACAGCCATTTTTCTTTGCGGTAGCGCAGACCTTTGCAGCAAAATCTGCACGGCATACTGCATTTTGAGAATCATCCTGTGACTTATCTGCAGCGCCATATTCGCCAATTACAACCGGATAACCCTGACTCGTAAATTTACTTCCTAATAAACCAAATGCATAGTTCAAATAAGATTCATCACAATAGCCTGGTACTTTGGAGCTATCCGTTGCTGTGCTACCCCACTGCGTATGGTTGCCATTTTCTACAAGGCAAAAATCATAAGGGGCATAATAATGAACAGAAATCATAATCCTCTTCTCATTGGAAGGAATTGAACTGGAACGATAGTTATCGGATGGGATTACAAAACCATAATCCCCAGCCGTAAATTCGATATCCGTATTCCATCCTGGAAGCATCAGCCATCTCTTTGCATTGTTCCCGCCAGTCTGGCGCACAGTATCAACAAAAATCTGGTTTAATGTATTGATATTAGAGTAATAGGTTCTGTTTGGTGTGCCATAAGTACCATCAAATTCCTCATTCATTGACTCAAATATCAAGTGATGGTCATAGTCCTTAAATTTGTTTGCAATCTGTTTCCAGCAAGCCGCATATTTGTTTCGGATTGTTGTCTGGTCTGAACCATTACAAAGCAGCCAGCCGCCATCAATTGTAGTGTAGCCATCTCCATGTATATTAATAATGACATACAAATCATATTTAATACACCAGTCAACTACCTCCTGCACACGGTTCAGCCATGCAGAATCAATTGTGTAAGAAGAACCGCTGCCAATTTTGTTGAAATACGAAACTGGCACTCTGATTGAACGAAAACCAGCGTTTTTAACAGCTTTAATCAAGTTTTCAGAAATTATTGGGTTTCCCCAGTTCGTTTCATGTGGGGTACCATTAATTACAGACTCTAACTGATTTCCAAGATTCCAGCCTGCCCCCATTGCTTCCACAATCTGGCTCTGGTTCAAATCCTGAAAGGAAGCAGCACTCGCTTCTTTCTCTGAAAGACCTGTAACCCCAATCATCGACAGTAACATTGCCACTGCAAGTACAATTGCAGAAAGTTTTTTGAAACGCATTGTCTTCTCCTCCTTCTTTTTTGGGTCAGTTCAGTGCACTTTCCCCATCAATTTTGCACTGCCTCTTAACCTTGTTGATACATTTACCTATTTCACATTGATTGTAATAATTTTTGTTGGATTTGTATAGCACTTTTTTGATGCCTTTGCGTACTACATTGATATATTTACTAATTTTATGAGCTGACATCAAAAATTTCGGCTAAATTGCACAAAATTACAAAATTCGACAAATGCCCTTCAAAAAGCAATTTCAAACACGTTCTAGGGAATTGTAAATATAGTAAACGAAAAAAACGCTTGCGTTTTGCTTCGTTTACAGCGCCAGATACACGCTGCAAAGCAGCATAACTTCCTATGTGTATCCGTGCGCATCCATTATAGTAAACGCATGTATTTTATGCGTTTACTATAAAAGGGATTGCCTATTACAAAGCAATCCCTTTTATTTACAAATGATGATATCTTTTTTTACAGTCTTTTCATCAATTCTTCTCTCTGCGCCTCATAACCCGGCTTTCCAAGAAGAGCGAACATATTTTTCTTATAATCTTCTACACCTGGCTGGTTAAATGGATTTACACCAAGGATATAACCACTTACACCACATGCAAACTCAAAGAAATAGAAAAGCTGTCCTAAATAGAACTCATTCTGCTCTGGAATCTTTAAAGCAAGGTTTGGCACATTGCCATCTGTATGAGCAAGCTGTGTTCCTTTCATAGCGCTTTTATTGATAAAGTCCAGTGTCTTTCCAGTCAGGTAATTTAAACCATCTAAATCAACTGGTTCTTCCTTGATCTCAATATCCAGTGATGGGCTTTCCAGTTCCATAACTGTCTCAAACATAATACGGCTTCCGTCTTGGATAAATTGTCCCATAGAATGAAGGTCTGTTGTCAAATCAACCGATGCAGGGAAGATTCCCTTCTGGTCTTTTCCTTCACTTTCCCCATAGAGCTGCTTCCACCACTCAGATACATAATGAAGTGCTGGTTCATAGTTACAGAGAATCTCAACGCCTTTGCCCTTACGATAGAGAATATTGCGGATTGCAGCATACTGCAATGCATTATTCTCTGCAAAGTCTTTATTTAAGCACTCTTCTCTCATAGAAGCAGCACCTTCCATTAATTTGGAAATATCTGCTCCACTGACAGCAATCGGAAGAAGGCCTACTGCAGTCAGTACAGAATAGCGTCCTCCAACATCATCTGGTACGACAAATGTTTCATATCCCTCTTCTGTCGAAAGGCTCTTCAAGGCTCCCCTTGCCTTGTCCGTTGTTGCATAAATCCTCTTTGCTGCACCTTCTTTGCCATACTTTTCTTCCAACATTCCTTTAAAGATGCGGAACGCTACAGCAGGCTCTGTCGTTGTACCAGACTTACTGATTACATTTACAGAAAAATCTCTGTCTCCAACTACTTCAATTAACTGTTTTAAGTATGTCCCACTTAAGTTGTTTCCACAATAATAAATTTCTGGAGTCTTGCGGATTTCTTTTGATACGCTGTTATAAAAACCATGTCTTAAAAACTCAATTGCTGCTCTCGCTCCTAAGTAAGAACCGCCAATACCAATTACCAGAAGTACCTCAGAATCGGACTGAATCTTCTTTGCAGCTTCCTGAATCCGTGCAAACTCTTCCTTGTCATAATCAACTGGAAGGTCAATCCAACCTAAGAAATCATTGCCTGCACCACTTTTTGATACCAATACTTCCTTTGCATCATTTGCAATTTTTTCCATGGACTTTACTTCATCTTCCGAAATTACATTTTTTGCCAGTCCATAATCAAATTTAACCTGATTTGCCATAATCCCTCCATCCTGCCGTATCAGACGGCATATATATTATTATCTTTTATTCTATCCAATTCATCTTCTCAAATCAAGACAAAATAATCTTTTTTTCTAATTTCTTTCCGGTTCCAGATTACCAAATTTAGTAAGATTGGCAATCCAGGCCAGTTTTACCTTACCAGTCGGACCGCTGCGCTGTTTGGCAATAATTACCTCTGCCACGCCTTTGTCCTCTGTATCAGGATTATAATATTCATCTCGGTAAAGAAACATTACCATATCCGCATCCTGTTCAATCGCACCAGACTCACGTAAATCCGAGAGCATCGGTCTTTTATCTGGGCGCTGTTCTACTGCACGGGAAAGCTGTGACAATGCAATGACTGGCACATTTAACTCCCTTGCCATAACTTTCAGCGAACGGGAAATATCTGAAATTTCCTGCTGGCGATTATCTCCTCTGCGCTTTCCAGAACCTGTCATCAATTGCAAATAGTCAATAATCACAAGATCAAGTCCTTTGCTTAATTTCAGTTTTCTACACTTAGTACGCAGTTCGGATGCTGTGATACCAGAAGTGTCATCAATTACAAAATTTGTATTTCCAACTTTTCGCACACTGTCCACCAACTTTACCCAGTCCTCATCCTCTAATGTACCAGTTCGTATTTTCTGAAAATCCACTTTAGAATTCATGGAAAGAAATCTCTTTACAATCTGCTCTTTACTCATTTCGAGACTGAACATCGCAATTGTCCCAGCACCATGTAATGCGATATGCTCAATCAGATTCAGTACAAAAGAGGTCTTCCCCATTGCCGGACGTGCGGCAATCAATATCAAATCAGACTTTTGCAGCCCTGCCGTCTTAAAATCCAAATCCCGAAATCCTGTTTCGATTCCTGTAATATGCCCTTCCTGTTTTGATGCTTTTGAAATTTCGTCCAAAGCTCTTAAAACCACTTGGCTGATTGGTTCAAACTCACTGCTGGAACGCTGCTGCAAAACATCAAAAATATCTTTTTCCGCTGTATCCAAAATATCCTCCAGCGGCTGGTTATCCATATAGCAAAGATTTGCAACCTTTTCTGTTGCCTGTATCAGACGTCTCTCAACTGCTTTACTCCGCACAATATCTGCATAATATTTAATATTTGTCGAAGTTGGGACACTTAACATCAGGCCTGCAAGATATTCCTGGCTGGAAAGTTCCGGAGAAGTTTCCATTTCCCTTAGCTTATCCTGAAGCGTTACAACATCCGTCGCAATACCACTATGGTACAAATCCACCAATGCCTGAAATAATTCTGCGTACTGCCCCTGATAAAAATCCTGTGGCTCAAGCATTTCAGAACTGACCAGTATCGCATCCTTATCCATCATCATAGAACCAATCACCGCACGCTCAGCTTCTACACTGTGAGGAGGTATCCTCTTAATCAACGCTTCATCCATATTGTATAGTGCCCTCTTTTAATGATTTCTACGCTGCAAAAACAGCAGCTCTTGTTTTATTTCGTCTCATTAACGATTACTTTTAATTCACCAGTAACCTTCTGATGAAGTTTAATTGGTATCATATATACGCCTGGACTTTTAATTGGCTCATTCAATACCATTTTCTTTTTATCCAAATCATAACCAAGCTGTTCTTTTGCGGCCAGAGCCACTTCCTTTGTAGAAACAGAACCAAAGCTCCTTCCTCCAGAACCTGTTTTAATAGAAACCGTAATGGATTTTTCCTTTAACTCTTCCGCAAATGCTTTTGCTTCCTCCAGTTTTTCCAGAGCCACTTTCTCTTCATGTTGCTTTTGCAGTTTTAACTCATTCCGGTTCTTTGCTGTCGCTTCCACTCCAAGCTTCTTTTTTAACAGGAAATTCCTTGCATAACCATCATTGACGTTTACCAGTTCTCCTTTCTTACCAAGTGACTTTACATCTTCTAATAAAATAACTTCCATCATGCCTCTCCTTCCGTAATCATATTATCTATCGTTTCTTTAATCAGGTTCTTTGCATCCCCCACCGATATGTCTTTCAACTGTGCTCCTGCCACATTAATATGTCCGCCGCCGCCAAGCCGTTCCATCATTACTTGAACATTTAGTTCATCAATAGAACGTGCGCTGATATGAACCTTTCCATTGTATTTTGTCAGTACAAAAGATGCTTTCACACCGTTAATATCCAAAAGTGAATTTGCAATTTTAGCAGCTAAAACGGTAGGGCTTTCTACGCCCTGTGCAAAACTCTCGGCAATCGCATATGCTTCAAGATATAATTCTGTATCCTGGATTGCTGCCGCCTTTACTTTGTACTCCTCAATATCCTCTCTAAATGCTTTTCTTACCCGGACAGCATCTGCGCCATTTCTCCGCAGATATGCCATTGCTTCAAAGGTACGCACGCCTGTTTTATTGGAAAAATAATTTGTGTCAATCATAATCCCTGCATACATAGCATCGGCCTCTGCCGGATGCAGACGTAAACCATTGCCTATATACTGAGAAATCTCTGCTACCATTTCACTTGCCGAAGACGCATATGGTTCAATATAGAAAAGAACCGCTTTCGTAATAGCATCTCCCGCCTGGCGGTGATGGTCGATTACTACAACAGACTGTGCCTGGTCAATCAGTTCCGGACACTCTGTATAACTTCCCCTGTTTACGTCTACAATAACAAGAAGCGTTGACTCATCAACAATTTCTTTTGCCTCCTCCCCATCAATAATCATATCCGGCTCATATTCTTTCGAATTGAACCGTTCACGAATCGGGGTTACAGAAGAATTCATTTTATCTAAAACAACATATGCTTTCCGGTTCAGTGTTTTTGCAATTCGGTAAATTCCAACAGATGCCCCAAAAGAATCCGTATCTCCAATCGAATGTCCCATTACTACAACACGTTCCTTGCCCTCAATCAGCTCTTTTAGCACATGTGCCTTAACCCTTGCTTTTACTCTTGTATTTCTCTCAATCTGAACACGTTTTCCGCCAAAGAACTGTTCCTTATCTCCATTTTTGACCACAGCCTGATCGCCGCCGCGCCCAAGTGCCAAATCAATCGCAGCACGTGCCCATTCATAACGCTCCATATAAGTGCCTTTTCCAACACCAATTCCAATACTTATTGTTGCGCTCTGATCATATCCAAGATTGATGTTCCGAATCTCTTCTAAAATGGAAAAACGGCTGTTCACCAATCCATCTAGCTGACTTTGCTTAAATGCAAAGAAAAATTTGTCCTTTTCCAGCTTCTTTGAAATAGCGTCAATTCCCTGCATATATTTATTCACCTTACGGTCAATCAAGGCAATTGTCAAAGACTGACGCACTTCATCAATACTGTCAATCAATTCATCATAATTATCAATATATAGAAGCCCTACTACAAGATTTTCTGCTTCTCGTACCTTTTCCAAATTGATAATTTCCGTTTCTTCATACATACACATCGAAATGATATGCCCTGCTTCCATTAGCTGATTCAGTGGCAGAATAGAATCTTCTGTCTCTTTTTCATGGTCACTATCTGTCAAAAGACTAAGTACACAACGATAATACCGCTCCTGCGCCTGTACATGAATAACCTTATCCTCTGGCTCTTTTGGAAGCTTTCCACTTGTTATTTCTGGAAATACATTTGTAATGCTTCTCCGTGCCGCCTTTTTATTGACAACAACTTCCAAAAAACGGTCATTTCCCCATAAAAGCTGCCCTTCTTCACTTAAGATACAATAGGGAACATCCAGTTCTTTTAGAAGTCCCATTTGCGTCTGCCTATAATTGGCGGCAAATTCTACCAAATCTCTCCGTATTCTCTTTCTCCCTGTTAAATAAATCAGACAGGCTATCAAGCTATATACAATCCAAAAAATTCCTCCAATCACTCCCGCCTTGTGGTTCGTCAGAAAAATTTTTATATTCAGCAGAAAAAAGAAAACCCCCAGGATAATCGGCCAAGAAAGATAGGTTCGAAGCGCCCCCTTTAATTGTAATTTTTGTTTCATATCCCTAACTAACCTCCCCGTCAGAAAACCATGACCAGCTTATAATTATAACATCATTCTAAATCTCCGTCAAACCAGCGTCCTGACGCCCCACATGGCAGCACCAGGCCATTTGATGAAACCGGAAGGCCAATTTCTCCCGCCTCTGTCTTTCCGCCAAATTTTGAAACAATCTCTGTTCCCAACATATAGGAAAGTACTGCTGGCTGTAAACCTGTCGTATAAGAATTAATCAGGAAAAACAAAGGTTTTTCACTTAAAAGTTTTACACATAACTGAATCAGTGGAAAAATCCCTTCTTCTATTTTCCAGATTTCTCCTTTTGGCCCTCTTCCGTAGGAAGGCGGGTCCATAATTATGCCTTCATAGTGATTTTCACGGCGGATTTCACGCTCTACAAATTTTACACAGTCGTCCACAAGCCAACGGATTGGCGCTTCGGAAAGCCCTGACGCTGCTGCATTTTCCTTTGCCCAACCCACCATTCCTTTGGAAGCATCAACATGGGTTACAGAAGCTCCCGCTGCCGCTGCTGCCAGCGTAGCGCCCCCTGTATAGGCAAAAAGATTTAAAACTTTAACCGCTCTGTTTGCTTTTTTAATCCTTCTGCTGACCCAATCCCAATTTACTGCCTGTTCTGGAAACAGCCCTGTATGTTTGAACTGAAATGGCTGCAATCGGAACGTAAGCGTCTTATAATGCACCTGCCACATATCTGGCAAATCAAAAAACTCCCACTCGCCGCCGCCTTTATTACTCCGGTGATAGTGAGCATTTGGTTTTTTCCATCCCCTGTGCTTTTTTACAGTATTCCAAATCACCTGCGGATCGGGACGTACTAATATATAGTCTCCCCAACGTTCCAGCTTTTCTCCTCCAGAAGTGTCAATCACTTCATAATCTTTCCATTGGTCAGCAATCCACATAATTCTCCTCATTCCCGCAAAGCACTTATATGGCTGCTTTGCTATCTTTTATAAATAGTAACCCAAAAGCTAATTACTTCTTATTTCGCACTTTCACAGTACATTATAACTGACTGGCGTAATAGAAGCAACCATTCCTTTTCTTGACCTTTTCGCCAAATGCGATATACTGTTACTATTCATAGTCACATGAAAACAGGAGCAGAGGAAGCTGTCACTCTACTGCAACAATTAAGAACCAGAAAGCGAGGAACTTATGGTTATTCAATATAAATGCCCAGACTGCGGGGCAGATATGATTTTTGACAGTGCCACTGGCGGTTTACACTGCAATAGCTGTGGGCACGAAGAGAGGATTGAAGGCTATCGGAAGGAATATGAGTCCTACGAGCCGCATTTCCATAATGCTACTTTTGAAGATGAAGATACACGCCAATACCAATGCAGAAATTGCGGTGCTGTTTTATTCACCGAAAAACACACTTCTGCCGCAATCTGCAGTTTCTGCGGCTCTCCCATGATTTTAGGAGACAGGCTGACTGGCAACTATGCACCAACAAAAGTGATTCCTTTTTCCATTTCAAAAGAAGAGGCTGAAAAAGCATTCCATAAATGGTGTAAAAAGCTGCGTTTCTCTCCAAAAGAATTTACAGAAGGAAGCCGTATCAAGGAAATAACAGGGATTTATGTCCCTTTCTGGCTTTACAATTTGCGTGGGCAGGGTGAGGCACACCTTCGCTGTACAAAAACCCACGTTTTCAGCCGTGGTGATGAAGAAGTGACAGAAACAAGCTATTTCGATGTGTATCGTCAGGTAGACTTAACCTTAAAAGATGTTCCCGCAGATGCCTCTGAGAAAATGGCAGATAATCTAATGGATAGTTTAGAACCTTTCGACTATTCTGCCATGAAGGAGTTCCAGACTCCTTATCTGGCAGGCTTTCTTTCGGAAAAATACAGTTTTACCGATAAAGAAATGCTCCCACGTGTTACAAAGCGGGCAAATGAGTATATGGATGATTTCATCCGGAATACCATTCAGGGTTATGACAGTGTAACCTTCGAAAACAGAGATTACCATATTGGGCAGCTTTCTTCCGAATATGCCTTATTTCCTGTCTGGATGGTTTACTATGACTATAATGATGCAGAATATACTTTTGCCATGAATGGGCAGACGGGGAAGCTTGCCGGTGATCCGCCACGCTCTATTCCCAAAATCGCCACATCAATCGGACTGCTTACTTTACTTATTTTCCTGGTGTGCAGGATTATCACTATATTGTCAGGAGGGCCACTTTTATGACTATTTCCTATCCTACAAAAAAACATACCACTTATACTAATGCACTGCCAAAAAAAGCAGCACGGTATCTTTTGCTTTCGTTTTTTCTGCTTTTTTCCTGTCTTTTTATGAAACAATATGCGTGTGCAAAAACTGTTATCTCAGATAACGCACATATGCTGACTGCAGAAGAAGTTGAACAGATTCGTTCAGGCTGTGACTCCATTTTAGAACATCATAATACCTCTGTCTACATCCTGACTTCTGACAGTATTGGAGCAAATGATAATTATGAAGGATATATGGAACAAGTCGGAAATGACACCAAATCGCCCAAAAACCTTGTACTCCTTTTTATCAGTACTAAGAAAAGTGGACGCATCTATCAGATTTATGGATATGGAACTGCCGAAACACAATTAAATCACGGCCGTTGTAATAAAGTGATGGATCGTATGCAGAAAAACATGAAAGATGGCAACTACTATGATGCTCTCAACACTTTCTGCAATGAAGTTGACATATATCTGGGGAGAGATCCAAAACTGGATTCTTTTCTTTTCCAGTCGATTCCACAACTTATTTTCAGCCTTGCGATAAGCCTTTTCATTATTCTTCCAATGGTTCGCAAAACAGCAGGAAAAAATACAACAACAGCACAAACTTATATTGATGCAAACCATTCACAGCTTCTTGGAAGAATCGATCACTTTCGGTATATGAATGTACATCGTGTCAAAAAAACGAATACAAACAACCACAAAAGTGGTGGCGGTGGTGGAAAAAGCCATAGCAGCGGTACTCCCCATTCGTTTTAGAGTGTGTTTGAAAATTGCTTTTTGCAAGATGTGCTTCTCACTTTGTGGGAGATTGTGAGAATGAATTTTCAAACACGCTCTAGCAACACTTCCAGATAAAAAAGACGCCTGGCAGCAAAATGCTGCCAGAACACATTGCGGCAGCATATGCAATTCCTTCAAAAGATAATTCCGTTCCCATAAATGCTTTTGACAGTATCTGAAACACCATCTGGATAATCACAAAACAGAGAAATATTTTTCCAGTGTAACTGAGAAGCACCTGATATCGGTGGCATCGATATGATTTCCAGTCCACTGGTACATATTTCAAATATTCTTTCCATGGAACTATTTTTCCATTTTCTGATAAAACTAATAGCCATTTCATTCTCCAGTATCCTCCCAGAAAAAGCAGAAGTCCATGAAATGCCGTCCAGAAAACCCCCAATTCCCAAAATATTTCTTTAAAAGGAACGCACATCAAAACAAACGCAAACGCATTTGCAAAGATACACGGTAATGAAAGTCCCGCAAAACCAGATTCCCGATGTTCTTCATATTTCACAATTCTTTTGTCAAATAATTTTATTTTCTGCCATTCTGTCATTCCAACCCAGCCTCCTCCCATTTTACCAGCCGACCATTTTCAAGTATCCCCCTGTAATCACACTTTAACCTGATTTCCTCCAAAATATGTGTCACAAGCACAATACTTGCTCCACTGGCTGCCAGTTCCCTCATGATGCACCACAGTTCCCTGCGAAAAACGGGATCCATACCTCCGGTCACTTCATCTAATAAAAATACATCCGCCTTATGTGCCAGCCCAAGGGCAAGCTGCATCCTGAAAAATCCACCACGGGACAAATTTTTAATTTGTTCGTTTTCCAGAACACCAAATCGCCGAAAAGACTTTTCTAAAATTTCCTGACTCCAATCCTCATAAAAATACTGATACAGTTTACAGACTTCCTTCACTGTGTATACTGCTGGCATCCTATGGTCATCAGACACCAAAGCAACCTGATTCAAACAGGCATTTCTGTCCTTTTTTATATCTATACCACCAATCAGAATCCTGCCTTGATAAGAAATATCCGGTTCTAAAATATGTTTCAGTAAGGTTGTTTTTCCAGCTCCGTTTTCTCCGGCAAGCACCATAATAAATCCATCTTCCAGACAAAAAGAAATATTCTGTAACCGGAATCCATTTCCTTTTGTTGTCACATGCTCAAATGCAATCACTGTCATTCCCTCCCATACAAAACCTGTACCATTTCCATAACATCTTCCTGCGTCAGGCCCGCCTGCCGGCATTCTTCCAGAATCTCTCTCATACGATTTTCCAACATCATAAGTTGTTTTTCCCGTAAATAGTCCTGATTTGCCTCGCAAACATAAAACCCTTTTCCAGAGACAGAACGCACAAGCCCTTCCTTTTCCAATTCTTCATAAGCACGTTTTGTAGTAATCGCACTGACTTCCAAATCACTTGCCAGACGCCGGATTGACGGCATTGCCTCTCCTGGTTTTAATTCACCGGAAATAATACCATTCTTTAATTGATTTACAATCTGCTCATAGATTGCCATGGTTCCCTGCGATTTAATTACAATTTTCATGTTAATCCCTTACGCTGCATCTTTTGCAACTCAAATAGCTATATTTTACTGGCAATTATTTACCATTTAACAGTTCATAATTTCATTGCACGAATCCCGAAGTATCATGCGCCAGTAGGAAAATCCAGCAATAGCCGCAAAAAGCAGTTCAATGCCCGATGTTGCCGCTTCCCAGGAAGTCACTGACCATGAAGCAGTATCTGTCCATATATTGTTGCCAGGAGATGCCCTGTAAAGTAAAAACAAACTTATAAATGCGACAATATAAGATACAATCCACCGCCATCGGCCATGTCTTTTTTTGGCATAATTTGTCATATGATTCAAATCTGTATTTATCATACACATAATCAAGAAATAATGAAACAGACAATATCCTGCCCAAAAAAGCGATAACTTTTCCATAACCGCCCAGAGAAGAAAATAGCAGCCAAGAAGTGCCGTAAAAAACAAAACCCGAAACCAGTATCCGGTCAGCAAATAGACTCTTCTGTCCTTTTCTGGTACAGGAAGCAGATAAAACATTTCTTCCAGACGGTTCGGATAAAGCCTGCATATACCAAGGCCAATCCATATAATAACCCACAATATGTTTATCCACAAATGGTTCTTTCCTGTAAACCATTTTTCCTCAAACAGCATGCCAGGCAATATAAATGCAAAATAACAGACATACCAGGTATCCAACATCCACTCTGATCTTTTCCTGCCTTTTGCCAGATTCTTTAATTCAATCCAATAGTCATTTATAATTAATTTAATCATCTGTTTCCATCTCCCTTCCAACCCAACCCCTTTAACCGATAATAAAAAATATCCTCTAATGCAGGAATCTCCACCAGCAATTCTTTATCATATTTTCGGAACTGGTTATGTTTTACCAGTGCTTTTGTATTGTAAACCCCATTTTCCTGATATATTACCCTTTCCTGTTTTAGCAGATTAACCTTGTATTTTTCCCCACTGACAAGGCGGTAACGCTCCCGCAATTCCTCAATGTCCGCAAACTCCAACAGGTGTCCCTTATGAAGAATTGCGATGTAATCTGCCATCTGCTCTAACTCCTGCGTCAGGTGGCTTACGATGACTACACTGTGCTCTTCATCCGCTACAAAATGACTTAAGTATGTCAAAAACTTTTCCCGGAATGATAAATCAAAACTTCCCAGCGGTTCATCCAGCAAAAGAAGCTTTGGATGGTGGGACAAGGCAAAAGCAAATTGAAATTTCAACTTTTCTCCACGGGAAAGGTTGCCATATCTTCTCTTTTTCTCCAGTCCAAACTCCTGTAAATACCCCCAAAATTCTTCCCTGCTAAAATCTTTATAATATTTTCCATAACGCAGCCCATTATCCAACAACGTATTATAATGCGAAAAAAAATCTTCCTGCAATACAAACCCTAGTTCATTTTTTATTTCCCGCTGAACCTCTCCAGATTCCCACAGATTCTTCCCGTTCATAAAAAGGCTGCCCTGGTCTGGTTTCACATATCCTAACAGTATTTTTAGTAAAACTGATTTTCCTGCACCATTTTCACCTAGTACACCGACAATATACCCTTTTGGAATCTCTAAAGAAATATCCTCCAACCGAAAACGGTCATAATATTTACTGATATGAACCACTTGAAACATTCGCATTTCCTCCCACATAGCATTTAATTTTCTAATAATTAGAAAAGCGCACAACTATGTTACAACACAATTACCTATCATATAAAAAATACCCTGTATATCATGGTACTGTAACACAATTTCTAAAAAACGTGTATATATACTGTGTATGTCATTATATACAGTATATATACACTTGTCAATAACAATTTGAAAATGTTAATGATTGACAAAAAGGACTATAAGTGCTATACTTAATTTATAAATTAGACAGACCGATTGCGCAATCAGTCTGTACAACTTATTCAAATTCGCAACACAAAAAATATCACAGAAATGAGGTGGCATATGAAAATAGGGTTTAAAAAATTTGTTATGATGGTATTGGCAGTGGCTGTAACGCTGATAACAGGAATATCAATGGGAACAGTATGTGCAACGGCTGCAACTTCTATATCTGGAACCAGTTCCGTTTCAGGAATGCCTGATGACTTTGCAAGAGGTGTGGACATTTCTGCATTGACAGCATTGGAAAAAAGCGGAGTAGAATTCCATTATCTGGATGGCTCTCAGGGTGATATGTTTGATATTTTAAATGGAGCAGGCGTAAATTATGTCCGTATCCGCATATGGAATAACCCTTATGATTCCTCTGCACCATATAAGACATACGGTGCTGGCAACTGCGATCTTTACAATGCCAAGATATTGGGCAAAAGAGCAACAGATGCAGGCATGAAGGTTTTCATTGACTTCCATTACTCAGATTTCTGGGCAGATCCGGAAAAACAATTTGCACCAAAGGAATGGGCAGATTATAGCCTTGCATACAAAAAAGACGCCGTCTACAATTTCACTTATAACAGCCTGAAAGAATTACTGGATTATGGAGTAAATATAGGAATGGTTCAGATTGGTAACGAAACGAATGGTTCTATGTGCGGCGTAGGTGGCTTGTATGATGGTGTTTGGGATTTAAGTTCAGGAGTAGCGGTGCTCATGCAGCAGGGCTGTTATGCTGTAGATGATATTAATGCCCTGTATGGGAAATCCCTGCTTAAGGTATTGCATTTCACCGATTTAGTAGAAAGAGGCGAATGGTATGCAGCGTGCGTAGATAAACTTGGTGTAGATTATGATGTATTCTCCACATCATATTATCCAATGTGGCATGGCACAGCTTCTGATTTAACCACAAAGCTTACCAATATTGCCAAAACCTACAATAAAAAAGTTATGGTGGCCGAAACGGGTTATCCTTACACCTATGAGAAGCTTTACAGCGAAAATGTTACATTTTATTCCACTACAGACGGCGGCAGTACATGGGATAACATGACACTGTTTGACAAAAACGGAAACGCAATGAAATCCCTGTATGTATTTAACGATATCTGCGGCAAGGCAAGTGTAACTTCCTCCGGCATATTTAACGGAAGCTCACTGGACGGCACTTACTATATCAAAAGCGCATTCAGTGGTTTATATCTTGATGTTGCCAATGGTTCTTCTGCTAACAATGCCAATATTCAGCAACACTCTTATCTTGGCAGTGACAGGCAGAAATTTAAACTGACCAAAAATGAAGATGGCTATTATTTTATCTATACTGGTGCGTCCGGTTACTCCAAAGTGCTTGATATTGCCGGGAAGGAGAGCACAGATGGCGCAAATGTTGTACAATATAGTTATAATGACGGAAAAAACCAGATGTTTGAAATCGTTCCGGTATCTCCTGGCAAATACGCAATTAAGACACGCATCTCAGATAGCGCCTCTTGTCTGGATGTATATGAATGGAGCCAGGAATCTGGCGGCAATATTGTACAATGGAATTATTGGGGCGGAGACTGCCAGCTTTGGGGTCTGGAAGCCGCTTCCTGATTCAGGACATTAAAATGCAGTTAGTTACAACATTATAATTTTTTCAAGTCAAATGCCCCGCAGCTCATGCTACGGGGTCTTTGGCTGCTCGCCAAAATAATACATATACACATCTTCCAACGTCAATGCAGCATGTTCAATATCCGCATTTTGGGGAAGCTGTCCGCCGACCAGATGCAAAATGAAATCTTCTTTTCCCTGTGTAATGCTGCTAACACAGTATTTTTCCTGATAAGCAGGAATTTCCTCCGCCCCGCAATGTACTACGCCAACCCTGCCGCTTATCATCTCCAGTAGCCGTCCCGGTGTATCACAGCGGACAACCTTCCCTTTGTCCAATATAATAATGGAACCGGCAAGGCATTCAATGTCGCTCACAATATGTGTCGCTACCATAACAATCCGATTTTTGCTGCTTCTTGCAATACTATTGCGCAGGGCAATCCTCTCCTTCGGGTCAAGTCCGGCAGTCGGTTCGTCCAGAATCAAAAATTCCGGCTGTCCAAGCAGCGCCTGTGCAAGCAGGATACGCCTTTTCATTCCGCCGGAAAATCCTCCGATTTTAAATGACCTTTTCTCATATAGATTTACTTCCTGCAAAATATGCTGTATTTCTTCCGATGTACTTTTTTGCTTCCGATCCATTCCCTTTATCACTGCCATATATTCTAGAAATTCCTGTGCCCGAAAAGTATCATAACAGCTCTGTGTCTGCGGCATATATCCTACCCGTTTCCGATAGCTTTTCCCAAGCTGCATGATTTCTTCGCCATCACACAATACGGTTCCGCTGCTCCTTTTGATATTATCCGTTAATATATTAATCAATGTTGATTTTCCAGCGCCGTTTGGCCCTAACAGTCCGTATATTCCATTTTCCAGGGTAAGGCTTAACCCATCTAATGCCCTGGTTTCTCCATATTCTTTTACCAAATCACGAATTTCTATTACCATACATCCCCTCCATTATAAACCTGGCCGAAAGTTACTATTCACAGCTATTTTCAATATCATGTGAAAAACCATCTGGTTATGCCGCCTGAGGCTGCAAAAACAGGAATAGCAAAAATAACAAAAGATACAAAAACAGTCAATATATAGTTATCCATTTTCTTTCTGACAATCCGTACCAAGGTTCCAAATAAATAAAGATACAGCAGATGCAGCAAGCCAAAAAGCCCTGCTGCTGCCGCAATCGGCGCCTTCCCAAACTGCATACCCTGATACCGCATAATGCTTCCTATAGGTGCAAGCCACTGGCTGCAATCATAAGCCTGTGTCACATTCCACACCCATGGTACATATGTTATCACAAAAATAACCAATGACAGTAGGGCAATATGATGCCGTTTCAATCTCCTGAGAGAACGCTCACCTTCTGCACTGATGCGCAGAACCTGAGCCATTCCGCTCCATGTCTCTATTCCCCAGACAGAAGCTGCAAGCCCCGCCATTATCAGCAAAGATATCACACGCAGCTTCAAAAGCTCCCAGCCTCCCTCATATTCCCCAAACAGCGTAAGATAGCCCTTTTCATATACAAAATGGGAGAAGCCGTTTTCTTGTACATACTCCGCATTCCGGATTGCCATTTCAAGCCCCGTCAGCCGTTCCGCCTTCTGTGCCAAAATCTCCATCTGCGCTGCCGTGTAGTGCTTCCCTGAACTCAAATCCTCCTGTATCTGCTCCAGCTCTTCCCTTTCCTGATAAAGATACGCCATTTTCTCTTCGGAATATTTTCCCTGCAGCCTTAGCATATAATGGCTGTAATAGATTTCATCTTTATCCGAAAAGGTTTCCCCCAAAGGAGAATACAGGCAAAAAAGAAAAAGAAGCCCTATCAGAAACAGCAAAAGCCCCTTCTCCCCAATCCATACCTTTTTTAATTCCTTGCCAAAAAGGAAAACACCATCCGGGCAATGCCAACTGCGAGCCTCTCTTCGTCCGACAAGATAAGCAGCATAATGCCATATCTGGTCTTTTTTCTTTTTTAGAAAGAAACTTTCTTTTAACTCTATACACCGCTCAAAGCTGTAAATTCCCAGTACCGAAAAAACAGCAAAAAAGCAAAGCTCTATCACTGGTACTACAAAAGCATAATCGGCAGGACGTTGGAATACGTTCACATTTTGATATTTCCCAATGACAATATCACTGTTCAAGAATGGAATGACATTGAAACTCCGCAAAAAGCCAACCCAACTGTATTCCTCAACTACAACAGAAAAAATTCCCTCCAGTCCAAGAAAGATTCCACAAGAACAATAGAAAATCACTCCCCTTTTGATAAAAACAGCCAAAAAAAACAAAACTGCATAAAGAGAGAAATAAGCCATTATCTTCCCTATCGCAGACAAAACCAGAAATTCCCAGACACAAATCCCATATCGACAGGAACCGTACAGATAGACGGACTGTATTGCCCCATTCCAATCTCCGGCCCCATAGGTGGCTAAAATAATAAAACTCTTGCAGGCAAAAAGGCAAAATACGCTTGACAGCAGCAAAGACAGGCCTCCAAGAAATTTAACTGCCCCCACTCTTTTCCTGCCATGGAATGTACTATGCAGCAAAGGCAGCGTCTGGTTTTCCTTTTCCATTGTAACCATTGATGCCACAAGCAACACAAGAATAACCAGAATAACAATGTCTCCTAAGTCGAATTTTGCCAGCAGATATGCCCCTCGGTATGGCGCAAAAATAACAGGATATGTACGCAGCCTTTCAAAATCCTGCACTGTTTTTTCCTGCTCTCTCCTTGTATAATGATTCTCCTGAAACAGACCGATTTCCCCTTTTTGCGCATTTTCCACTATGTCCTCTGCATACTCTGCATATCCCGCCACATGACGCATCTGCCGCAACACCTCGGTATATAATGCATTCTCGGCCTGAAAACTGTCTGTATACAATTCTTTATCCAAAAAATCTTCCGACTCCCTTTCCAAACGCTCAATCTCTTTGGGTAAATTTTCCGAATCAACCGTTGCTGCAAGGTTTTGGTAGGCCTGATAAGAATACTGTTCTCTGCCTGCCTTCCCATACACCTCTAAAACAAGAAAAAAAAGATAACCAGCAAAAAGAATCAATATAAAGCCGCATACGGTATGTTTCCGCAGCACCTTCCTTATTTCCCCGAAGTAAAGTTCCCTCATACTTCACCCCATTTCTTTCTATCGCCGCAAATCAGCGCTTTCACATTTTTTTCAATTTTAAAACGTCCTTTCAGTCACTCTATTGTGCCTGAAAAGAATAATGCACCTCAAAATCCCCTTTCTTCCACTTTTCCGTGTCCAAAACAGTCCAGCCGTTTTCATCGATTGCATAGGTTACATGGTCATAGGCCGCCAGAAAAATAAGCGGTGTTTTCCCAATCCATTCCAGGGAACCATCCTTATCACAAATATAATAATCGGAATTCTCATTGTCTTCTGCAACCTGCCTTACAACGGCCTTCTCCCCTGTAAGCCTGCTTGTCACATTATAAATCCGTTCCCCTTCTTTGATGGTTTTTGTTTTCTTTGTTTCAGGAAAATATGCCTGCAGCCCCTCTTCTGTGGAATACAGCACCATATCCCCCATTCCTGTCACCCCAGAAACGGAAACAGATATCTTATCTGCAATATATTCTGCCTCACCACCCTCTAGCGGCACTCTGTACAACTCCATCACTTGTGCCAAAGCCTCATCGGATTCCTCTGCCTCCTGCTGCATGATTTCTTCCTCCGAAAGCGGGCTGTAGCTTCTGCAAAAATAAATGTCACCATCTATCACATCTAACGAAGACACCAGGTTTGCCCATGCTGTTGCATGGTATATCTTCTTCCCCTCCTTTGTCTTTCTGTTATATACATAAATCCCTGCCTCCCTGTTGTTTATCTCCTCCCTTTTTTCCCAATCAAATCCATTCATATATGCAATAATGATATAATCTTCATAATAGGCGATTGCCTGTGGCGACTGAGCCCCTTCAAAATCTGCCAGCTTTTTCCTGTTGCTGCCATTAATATCACATTCTGTCAGGTTTAATGACTTTAGTTCCTGCTCCTCACTGTTACTGACGTAATACAGCTTTTCCCCATCATATACAATGCCTGTACAATACAACGCTTCTAACTTTGCCGGACAGGAGATATCCTCATGGCTGCAGCCCGCTTTGGTGCAGATCGAGACCTCCCTCCCTGTTTCCGCATCCAGATAGCTGATTCCATCATTCCCATAATAAAATACACCGTTATCGGAATAATTGAGGTTTCCAAACATTGTCGGACAATATCGGTCATTTAACGAATCCGTCGCCTCTTTGCTGCTCCGATAAGAAAAAACACCTGCTGCCACGGCCAAAGCTGCGGCAAGGACTGCCGCACCCATGATTATTTTTCCTTTTTTCATCTTTATACACAGCCTTTCTTAATTTTGAATGCTCTTCTTAAAATTGAGAAAACACGAATGAATCGTTTGAAAGGAACTTTCAGACTTTTTTCACCCCACTAATTTTTTCCATTCTTCCAGCTGCTTTTCTAACTTTTTAACAATCGGCCCTTCTACCTTTGCCACAGCCTTTTTTACCTTCTGATACCGCTTTTCAAAGTCTTCCTTTTTCCAGATATCAAGATTGCTTTCTGCCGTATCGGCATTTTCTATCTCCTCCTCCGAAAAAACGGTTTCATCCACCTGAAAGCCCGCTACTGCAGACGTCTTGCAATGCTGCGAACGGTATACCTCCCTTTTCTGTTGCCGGATATTCTTTGTATAAACATTCCGTTCTTCCCCTTGTGGATAAGAACTCCGGTAAATTCCCAGGACATCAATTGTCCAAATACCTGTATAATCCTCTGACACAATTTTTCCATCTTCTATTTTGTAATCCTTTCCCTCCTCGCCATATAAAAGCAAATGCGCATACTCGGACTGTGTATGGAGCAATGTCAAAAGCTCCATTGCCGCTTCTGCATTTTCCGATTTGGCACAAATGCCGTTTGTGCCTCCCACTCTTGCAAAATTTGGCGAAAAGTCAAGAGTTGTTACTGTTACATCATCTTTCATTGCTTTTATCGTATCTGTCTGGGTTGTTAAAAGAATACTAAACTCTTTTCTCTCTACCTTTTTTATAACTTTTTCATTTGGAGAAACTGAGCGCAAACTACATTCTTTTGGCACACACCCCGCCTTTTGAAAAGCATTCAGCATTTCCAAAAACTGATACAGCTCCTTACAGTCAAACGGCAAGCTTACTTCTCCCGTTTCTGCGTTAAAATATGCCCCAAACTTCTGATAATACCCAAGGGCAATCACCACATCGGAGCTGTCCCATGTAATAAGAAACTCCCTGCCTTCTGGTTCTTTTCTCATTTCTTCTGTTAAAAATGCCTCCAACTCAGTAATATCCCCTGTAAACTTTTTACTTTCATTCTTGTCAATATACTTGTTGTTAAATACAACGCAAAGCCTCCCATCATCATAAATTCCATTGGGAATTGTATAAATCTTCCCATCAACCGATACACTTTTCCAAAGAGGTTCCTCATACTCCTCCCAAAGCGCTTTACACGCTTCCGATTCCAGATATGGTGACAACTCCGAAAAAAGCCCGTCACGGCAAATTCCTGCCACTACATTTTCAAATTCCCCGTTATCCTGTCCGCCAAGGGCAATGTCTGTATCACCATCTTCTAACACCTTCCGGATCTCTTCATTATAATGTTCTGTATTCAAATATTGAAACTTTAACTGAAAATTATATCCATCCTGCTTTAGCCTTTTATTCAAAAGTTTTAAATAATCCTCATTAATAAAAGCATCATCAGAAATTGTCCAGATAATGTCGCCTTCCTTGCGTTCCACCAAATGCGACCTGACATCTGTCGCAATATCAATCTCTTCTTCCTCAGGCTCCTCTTCCTCAATGTAATGCCCAGGAACCTCTGCCTCCTGCTTATCGGTCTTTTGCATCTGCATATAGGCAACTATGCCTGCAAATAATGCAATCACACATACCGAACAGATGATAACCCAATTTTTCTTTTTCATAGCGCTCCTCCTGAAATTGTAATATCACACAGAGAGAAGGCAAATGCCCCCTCCCCGCTGGAAAGCCAAAAACCCCGCAGCAAGCTGATGGAGCATCAAATTTCCAGCGTAGCAAGCTACGGGGTATTTAACCCTTGCGGCAGTCGCCAAATGAACATGCAAGCATGTCCACTTGGTTCATTGCTTTGCGGGAATAAAGACCGTCTCTGCCAAAACTATCTTCTGATATATTCTACAGATGTCTTATCAGACCATGTACCTGTCCTAATTGCTGCGGAATGTGTCGTATCTAACCTCTTCATAAAATCCTCATCGTACACTGTAAAAGTCTTTGTGACACTGTTTGTCCCTGTTTTAATATCTGACATTGTTTTGTCTGTGCCCGTACTAACGTCACGATATTTATTTTTACAATTAACTTTAACTGTCCCTTCCCCAGCACCTCCCATATGGGAGGTAGTTGTTGTAGCTGTCTGTTCCGTTATCAGAGCCGAACCAACTACACCGATGCCACTACACTTACTACTAACCGTAGCTGTTTCAGCCGCTGATGCAGTAGCTCCTACAGCGCTGACAAGAACAGCTCCACACAATAATCCGCCTACAATCTTTTTTATTATCATATTTATAACCTGACTTTCTTAATTTTGAATGCTCTCCCCTAAATTGAGAAAGCATTAATGAGTAGTTTGAAGGAAACTTTCAAACTTAATCTCCTTATGTTCTTTCAGATTTGCAAGAACTTTTCTAAACGGTAACCATTGTCTACCCCAAAAAACCAAATAAAATATTCCATAAATTTTTCGAAGAATATCCGCTCATGAAATCTCCCCTTCCCTAAACTGCCAGCATTTCTTTACTTCAACGTTGTGTTTTTATATTATCATATTGGTTATTCAAAATATACCTGTCATGTTATAAACGTCTATTTTTGTTATAAGCGTCATTTCTGTCCACTGGCAGAAAAATTTCCACCTTCATTAATCCATCAGCAACTTCCCAGAATATACTCCCATGATATTTATCGACTACTCTTTTCATATTCTTAACTCCATAACCGTGCTCTTCCCTTTCTGGTTTATCGGTTACGGATAAATCAATTTTTTTATCTTCTGTCACGGAATTTTGTATGGTAATATGGATTTCCTGCCGCCCCTGTTTTACCGTCAGATAAAAACGCAGATTCTGTTTTTGTTTTTGCAGAGCTTCACTGGCATTTTGGAATGCATTTGAAAAAAGGATACAGCTATCCACATCCTCCATCGGCAAATCACTTGGCAGTTTTCCTAAAACCTCAAATTCTGCCAATTCTCTGTTTCTCAATCCATCTAACATTTCTGCCAGTAGACAGTCTGCAATTACATTCCCTGTATACCCAGCTATTGTTTTTTTATAATCATCATTTAGTCGTCCAGCATATTTTGCTGCCTCTTCAGATCGTTTCTGTTCACAAAGGGATTGTATAATTTGCATATGGCTTCGGATATCATGCCGATAACTTTTCAGTTCCTCATACTTTTCTATAGATTTTATATAGTATTCTTTTTGCAATTCTAAATACTGATTGCTTATCTGTGTAACTTCTTCTAAATATCGTTTCTTATGATAGGTCTGAATCAATATGCCATATACAAATATAATATAAATAATCGCTACGATAAAGAAAACTATCGTATATTTTTTCATTCTTACTGTCATTTCGTCAAATAAAAACCCCTGCATACAAGCAAGTGACAATTCTAAAACAAACAGCCCTATCGTCCCAAAAAATTTTTGCGACCATGTCATTTTCTTAAAAAAACTTTGGATTCCGGCTTCCTTTTTATGTAGCCAAATACAAATAAAACACCACAAAGTAAAATTTCCTATTCCACATGCCATATCATATACATCACCAGTTCGTTTCACCTTATCAGAAGAAAACAGTAAACTAATTCCCCACACTAAAGTATCTGATAAAATAATAATAAGATAAACCAAAAAAGAATCCAAGAATCGTTTCAACATCTGATTTTGAAAAAATATACATACAACAGCCATAAACCAAATAGTTGAAAAAAAGCTTTGTTCCATGCCGTTGGAAAAACAATATATTCCTATCACAAATAGTATTAAAAACTTGACGTACTTCCCCCACCCCTTTCGCCACTCTAACCCCAATATCTCTTTTCCAATGATAAGGCATTCCAGGCTTCCTATTATCACATCATATAGCCAGTACCATATACTCATACTAATACCCCGCATTCTTCCTGCAAAAAATCCGATATGCTTCTTTCACTTTTTTTCTTAGCCGCACACTGACGGGAATATTCTGTTGGCCAACCGATACGGTATCTGTAATTTTGCCAGTTATTTCATGCATATTAACCAAATAAGAGCGATGTGTTCTGATAAAGTCTACGCCCACCAGCTCTTTTTCCAATTCCTTAAGATTTTTCCGTATGGTATGCCGCTCCCCGCTGCGAAAATATAAGTCCGTATACGAACCCTCTGCCTGCAGATAAAGAACCTCTCTGCTGTCATAGAGCCTGTCTATTTTCACATATCGGCATATCCTCTCTATTAACTCTGGAAGAATACGCTTCAAATCCTTCTCTATATCCCCCTTATCCACAAAGGCAAATACCCAAGGTCCAAATGCCTCCCTCATTCGCTCTGAATAATTTGTCACAAATATAATATTAGTATTTCGGTTTTTCTTCTGCATCTGATTTTTTACCTGAATACCATCTATACCAGGCATATCAATATCCAAAATGAGAATATCTATTTCCCCCTGATAAGCAAGAACCTCTTTGCCGCTCTTTCCATGCACAATCGTACATTCTGTCCATTTTTCTCCAAAAACACTCTCACATATTTTTCTTATCTTCTGCTGCCATATCATCTCATCATCACAAATATATAGTACTAACTCTTTTTCGCTTTTTGTATTCACTTTTTCCCACCATCCTTTATACAAAGCCTTTTACAGCTTCTTATCTTGTGTATTAGAGTGTGTTTGAAAATTTATTCCAGGAATTTTCAAACACACTCTAGTATAACACATCTCCCCAAACAATTTTATATATTGCACTTACCGTTATATTGCCTGACGTTACTATTCACGGCTGGTTTTTCGCATGATGTTTAGAATAGCCGTAAATAGTAACAATACGGAAGAACCTTGGGGAGGTTTTGGGAAGATAAAGGAAGTTTGCAGATTATAGGATGTGGGCTACGGCGAGGCTTTTTGATGCAGCAATCGAAAAAACAGGCGAGTAAGTTGTTCCATTTAATTATTTACAGTTCCTTACCTTTCTTTTTGAATTTTATATAGCCAGTCTGCCACCTCGCTGGCGGCATCCGTGACATCATCATCAAATACTTCAAGAGCCATATCACTGACTTCTGCCTTACATATTGCCTTGATATCTTCTACACTATTTCCTGCCCCGCTCCCACCATGCGTAATCAGTGTATAAAGTGCTATTCTCGACAAATCATCTGACTGTAAAACTGTCCTGACTGCATTGGGAATCGTTCCCCACCACACAGGATAAACTAAAAACACTATGTCATACTGGCTAAAATCAGGCAGACTTCCTGTAAGTGCCACCTTTTCGTTGGAATCAATTTCCTCTTGTGCAACAGATACCATACACGCTATAAGTTCCTTACGGAAGAATCTGAAAAAATTACATTGACGATAGAACAGGACAGGCAGTATAATTATTGTGATACATGGTTGTTTAGAGATTATTTCGTAATATTTCTCAAAAATTGTAAAGGAGGGCGTATGGATTTTAATGCTGTATATCATCGTGCGAATGACAATTATTGTTATCCATTAGACGGTGACAATTTGATTATCAACATAAAAACTGGATATGACGTGAAAGAAGTTCACATCATCCAGGGAGATCCGTTTCAGGCAGGCATTTTAGGTGGTGCAGAGGAATGGACTGGTGAATTGGAAAATATCCCTTTTAAGAAAAACCTGAAGCACCAACTTTGGTGGACAACAACGATAAAACCAGAATATAAGCGATTGAAATATTATTTTGAGTTAATTACAGATACAGAGATATGGTATTATTTTGAAGATGGTTTTGTAAGTGAGGAGCAGATGAAGCTTCCGGGCAGGAGCCGTCAGTGTTTTGTAATGCCATGGATGAATCCGTGTGATATCTTACAGACACCATTCTGGGTAAATAAAACAATCTGGTATCAAATTTTTCCAGAGCGTTTTTGCAATGGAAATCCTGATTTGAATCCAGAAAATACTCTGCCGTGGCGGGAAGAAGGGGAAGTTACCAATCAGGAGTTTTTTGGAGGAGATTTGGAAGGTATTATCAACAAACTGGATTATCTGCAAGATTTAGGGATTTCAGGTATTTATCTGACGCCAATTAATAAATCACCATCTTCTCATAAATATGATACAAGTGATTACACAGAAATAGACCCCCATTTCGGAACAGATGAAACTATGGTGCAACTTGTGGAGGAAGCGCACCGCCGTGGAATAAGGATTATGTTAGATGGTGTTTTTAACCACAGTGGAGCAGAATTTGAACCATGGCTGGATGTGCAGAAAAATGGAAAACGTTCCAAGTATTTCGACTGGTTTATGATTAATGAATGGCCGTTTGACCATTCAAAAGGTTCTGCAAGGCAGAAGCAGTATTACAGTTTTGCGTTCTATGATTCTATGCCAAAGCTGAATACAAACAATCCAGAGGTGCGGGAATATCTGATACGTATCTGTGAAAACTGGGTGGAGAAGTATAATATTGATGGACTCAGACTGGATGTCGCAAATGAGGTTTCCCATGTTTTCTGTAAAGAACTGCGTGCAAGAATGAAAAATCTCAATCCTGATTTGTATATTCTTGGTGAAATCTGGCATGATGCTATGCCTTGGCTGCGTGGTGATGAGTTTGACGCAGTAATGAACTATCCGCTTGGTGAGAGTATCAAGGATTTCTGGATTGATAAAACATTGACAGGAAGAGATTTTGAAACAACGATTAACCGTTGCTATACAGTGTATACGCAACAGACGAACGATGTTTTATTTAACCTTTTAGATTCACATGATACGAAGCGCCTTCGCTCTGATGTGAAAAATATGGACGAATATTTTCAGCAGCTTGCAGTATTGTTTTCTATGCCAGGAAGTCCATGCATTTTTTACGGAACAGAGATAGGACTGGAAGGCAGCTATGATCCAGACTGCAGGCGTTGTATGCCATGGAAGAGGATAGAGGCTGGAGAATTTACAGAATGTATGGAAACCGTGCGTTCTTTGATTGCCTTGCGAAAGGAAGAGCCTTTGATGCGGAGCCGTAATTTTCATTTTCCAGAAAAATTTGAAAATCCAAGAGTGATTGATTTTATCAAAGTGGAAAATGAAGATAATTATGTTGAAGTGATTTTGAATTGTTCAGAAGAAGCAGTCTGTGTGCCACAGGAAGGTGATGTTAGGTTTGTACGTCATTATGAGGACGATTCTTTAGCGCCAAATGGAGTTTTAATCCGAAAAATTCAGAAATAGGGACATGCAGTCCGTTTTAAAAATAAAAAATGTCTGTAAAGGACGCTGGTTTTGCATTCTTTACGGACATTTTTTTCATGCTTTAGAAAAACTTCATATCTATATCCCGTCTTTCTCAATTTTGAATGCCCTCTCAAAATTGAGAAAGCATTAATAAGTAGTTTGAAAGGAACTCTCAAACTTTTGCCACAATCTCCTCTACCATTTTCGGACGGTTCATGGTATAGATATGAATCCCATCTACGCCATGTTCTTTTAAGGCAAGAATCTGGCGGATTGCATAATCAATTCCAGCTTTCCTCATTTCCTCTGGTTTCTCGCCATAGTTGGCAATCATGTCAGACAGTTCTTTCGGGACAAAAGAACCAGAAAGGCTGACGCTTGTACCAATCTGCTTTGCAGATGTAACCGGCATAATTCCCGCACAGATTGGAACGGTGATTCCAATATCTGCAGCCCGTTCCTGAAAATCGTAAAAGACATCATTGTTAAAAAAGAGCTGGGAAATAAGAAATTCTGCGCCAGTATCTACTTTTTCCTTTAAATGCTGTAAATCAGTTTCAAAGCTTTCCGCTTCATAATGTTTTTCGGGATAGCAGGCACCGGCAATTTTTAGGGCAGTATGTTCTTTTAAATAACGTACCATATCTGCCGCATAGAAAAATTCTCTGTTCTGAAACTGTTCATCGGTCATTGTTTTCGGTCTGTCACCACGAAGTGCCAGCACATGCTGAATTCCTTCTTTTTCTAACATTTTGCAGTTTTCTTCTAAGTCAGATTTTTGAAAACCAACACAGGTCATATGGGCGATTGCGTCAATATGAAGTGTATTTTGAATATAAGATGAAATTTCTGCTGTTTTGCCGGATTTTGAACCTCCTGCACCATAAGTACAGCTTATAAAATCAGGCCGCAGAGCAGCAAGTGCGTCCAGTTTGCCATAAATTTCCTGAAATTCGTCCTCTGTTTTTGGAGGGAAAACCTCAAAGGAAAGGCTTGTTTTTGTCTTAGCCAGTAAATCTTTTATCATAGTTTCCTCATTTCTACGCTGTTTCTTTGTTCTTTCTTTTATCTAAGTATATCATACGGCAGACTACGTCTGCAACCTAATTAAAAAGAGCATGGCACAAAACGCAACCCAGGGGTTACTGTTCACAGGTATTTTTGTGCTTTTTTCAGATAGATTGTGCTATTACGATATAAAGGAAAGACAAAATGCACAAAAGAATTGCAAAATAAATGGTGAATTAAGGCACAATTTATTTGCATTCAATGTTATACTAATACTCGTAACCCCCAATACATTATATAGTTTTTGCTACACCCCATAAGTAACAAAAATATACCTTCTCCAAAAGAGGGACTGCATGGCAGTCTCTCTTTTATAGTGTAGAAAGCTGCTGTAATAGAAAAGTTGAGGGAATTTTTTACGAAAGGGTAAGATTTTATGAAAGATAAAACAATTGACATTTTTGCAAATGCTCCTGTGCCAAAGGCAGTAATCAGTAATATTATTCCATCTATAATCAGTATGATTATGGTTCTGCTTTATAATCTGGCAGATACCTTTTTTATTGGACAGACAAAGGATGCTTATATGGTTGCGGCAGTATCTATTGCAACTCCGGTATTTTTAATTTTTATGGCTGTGGGGATGTTGTTTGGAATAGGCGGCACTTCATTGATTTCACGAATGCTTGGACAGGGAAAAGGAGAGAAGGCAAAACAGGTTTCTTCTTTTTGTTTCTGGACAGGCCTTATTATCGGTATCCTTGCCATGTGCTTTATCTGGCTGTTTGTAAAGCCGCTTTGTAATATGGTAGGAGCCAGTAAGGATACGGTCGGATATGCTTCTGAGTATTTGAATATTGTAGCAGTGGGAATTCCTTTTCTAATTGTCAGCAATACTTTCAGTAATATTATACGCTCTGAAGGAAGGGCAAAAACTGCTATGGCAGGAATGATTATTGGTAATTTGATGAATATTGTGTTAGATCCTATTATGATTTTGGGATTTCATTGGAATGTGGCAGGTGCAGCAGTTGCAACGGTAATTGGGAATGTTTTTTCTGCCGTATTTTATCTTGTTCATCTGCTTTCAAAACGTTCCATGCTTTCTGTTCACCCAAAGGATTACCGTATAAGGAATCAAATTGCTACAGGTGTTATGGCAATTGGGATTCCGGCTTCTTTAAACAGCATTTTAATGAGCGTTTCTAATATTTTAATCAATAATGTAATGACACGTTTTGGCGATATGGCAGTGGCTGGGCTTGGTGTTGCCATGAAAGTGAACTTGATTGTGGTTATGCTTTTAATTGGACTAGGAACAGGAATCCAACCGTTACTTGGTTATTGCTTTGGTGCAAGAAACAGGGAGCGTTACATAGCTGTATTAAAATTTTCATTAAGCCTTGCTCTTTGCCTGAGCCTGATTATGACGGCTGTTTGCTACCTTGGTGCAGGACCTTTGGTTACAGCATTTTTAGATAATCCAGATGCATTTGAGTTTGGAATGTCCTTTGCACGGATTTACATATTATCTGGTCCAATCATTGGTATATTGTTTGTAATGATTAATGCGATTCAGTCTACTGGAGCGGCAATACCATCTCTGATTCTGTCTGTCAGCAGACAGGGATTGCTCTATATGCCAATTTTATTTCTGTTCAGTCAGATATTTGACACAGCAAGAATGATTGCCATGGCACAGCCAGTTACCGATTACCTGTCAGCGCTGCTTTCTATCGTTTTGTTTATAATGACCTATCGGAAATATTTTAAGGATTTTGAATAGTAACTATTATTTATAATATTTTACGGAAATTGAAAATATTTCTTGCTTTTTCCTGTAAAAGACATTACAATGAGGAATGGTTTTAGTTGATTGCATATACAAGGAGGAAGTTTGAAAGTTCTTTTCAAACGACTTATTAATGCTTTCTCAATTTTGAGAGGGCATTCAAAATTGAGAAAGACGGGGGATAAAAATGAAAAAGAAATTGTTATTATTGACACTCTGTACTACATTACTTTTTACTGGCTGTGCTGGCGGGAATTTAGCAAAAACAGTGAAGAAGGTTACAGATTCTGTTGCAACGCAAACACCGGAGCCGACGCCAGAGCCAACACCAGCACCAAAAGTAAAGAAACTTGCACTTGGCAAAAAAGGGACGGTTGGTGACTGGAAAATCTGTGTAAAAAAGGCAGTGGTTAAAACGCAGATTAAAAATGGAAGTTATTATTATTTTAAGCCAAGTAAGGGCAATAAATTTGTGCATCTTACAATGAGTGTTAAAAATAATGGTAAGAAAGAAGCAGAGTTTCTTCCACGCATTGGCTATGAAAATGAAATGATTACGGCAACTCTTTGCTATAAAGATGATTATGAATATAAACCTACAGAATTGCTTTCTTATGATAAGGATTTGACAACAAAAAAGATAAAGCCCTTAGCAAGTGAAAGTGGTATTCTTGTTTTTGAGGTTCCGAAAAAAGTTGCCAAAGAAAAAAAGAAGATGGTTGTAAAAATTGGAACGACGATGGATTATCTGGAGTATACGTTGAAATAAAAGAGCCCCGCCCCTTCTTTGAAGGATAGGGGCTCTTTGGTTTTTCGCCATAAGCCACTCAGTAAACCAAAGACCAGACAACTAAATTATATTGAAATCTTCCTGTCGCTTTCCATTTCTTTTGTAATCTTTCTGACACACAAGATACAGGCAGGTACAATATAGCAGCAGGCTGAAATCCATGCTGCCTGGTCAGCAAAACAAATGGCTGTAAATCCATAAAGCGGTACAAACACAAAACTTACAAAAGTTCTGGCTATCATTTCAGCAACACCTGCAAATACCGTCCTTCCAGAATATCCCAATCCCTGTGTAGTCATTCGGCATGTATTTAATATACCAAGACTCCAGAAGAAAAATCCCAGACAGCGCAGATATTTCGCAGAGGCATCCAGAACTTCCACAGAATCCTTGCTGACAAATAACATAGAAAGAATTCTTCCGCCAAAAATCAGTACCAGCCCAGCAACTGTTCCATATCCAACACCTAGCAAAACACCTTCCCTGATTCCCTTTTTAATTCGTTCCGGCTTGCGTGCTCCAAGATTCTGCCCACAAAAAACGGAAACTGCTGTAGCAATCGCATCGAAGGGGCACATTAAAAACTGCTTAATCCTCATAGATGCTGTAAATCCTGAAACATAAACACTTCCCAGTCCATTATTTGCTGACTGCATTACCATGCTTCCAATTGCTGTAATGGAATACTGCAACCCCATTGGAAGTCCCATAACCAATAATTCTCTCACAAATTTCCCCTGCAAAGCGCAATCCTTACGGGAAAGGCGGAGCAATTCAAAATGGTGGTTCATATAAAAGAAACATAAAATTCCACTGACAGCCTGTGCAGACACCGTAGCAATTGCTGCCCCAGCGCACCCCCATTTTAAGACAATGATACAAAACAAATCCAAAATAATATTTAATATAGTAGAAAAAGCTAAAAACATAAATGGGGTTCTGCTGTCACCTACCGCCCTTAAAATGCCAGATACCAGATTATATAACAAGATAAATGGTATTCCAAGAAAAATAACCAGTAAATACTGGTAAGCTCCCTTGTAAATATCTTCTGGTGTTGACAGGATATAGAGAATCTGCGGACATAGCAGCACACAGGTAAACGTCAGCACAACAGCCAAAACGCCCGTTAAAAATATTGCGTTAAAAATAAATTTCCGCATTTTTCCATAATCCCTGGCTCCAAAACTCTTTGCCACCGGAATTCCAAATCCACAACAAATGCCAATACAAAAACCAAGTACCAGGAACTGGACGCTGCTTGATGCTCCTACACTTGCCAATGCATTTGTTCCCAATATTTTTCCTACTATTGCCGCATCAATAATATTGTAAGTCTGCTGCAATAAATTTCCAACAAAAAGGGGCAGCGCAAATCGAAAAATTAACTTTATTGAGCTGCCCTCTGTCATGTTCTTTGCCATAGGTTTTCCTTTTTCTTCACTCCCGCCTGTCTTTCCGCTGACAGGTCAATAGGGTTTCCAACATATACCCAAGAGTAGTAAGTTCTGATGATAATACTTCAAGTTCTTCTCTGTCAAGGCATTCTGAAAGCTGACAAGCTATCATAGATAATATGTAAAGTTTAGAACATCTATTTTCCATATATGTCCCTTTCTTTTTTTATCTATTATATGCCCTTTTGTGCTTCATATGCTGCCCTGCACGCCCTTGCAAGCTGATCCGCACAAGATGTCTGCTTCCAGCCACAAGTAATTCCTGCCAGTTTACTCTCAATTTCTTCCACAGTCATACCATCCACCAGTGCCGGAACTGCCTTTAAGTTGCCATTACAACCCCCTGTAAAAGAAACATTGGTAATCCTGTCTCCCTCAATATTCAAACTTATTTCTGTAGAACAAGTCCCTTTTGTTTTGTATACATAATTCATAATAATCCCCCATTCTGCCGCCCTTCAGTTGGCGGCACAGATAGTAATGAACAAGGAATGCTATCTTAGGGTGCGTTTTTTGCGACCTTAGAATCATTTTTCCTACTATCCATCATTTTCTAAAAAGTTTTTATCCTAATTTGAAAAGTCAGTCTGATTGTACACAACCATGTATAAATTGTCAATGGAAAGATACAACCATTTTATAAGTATAATCCAATTTGTTACTATTCATGGCCGGTTTTTCACATGATGTTTTAAATAGCCGTGAATCGTGACGTCTGAAAAGTTAAATGGAAATGGAGAGAATGATGAAAATACGGGAATATCTGAGAGAAAAACCACTTTTGTTTGATGGTGCAATGGGAACTTTTCTGGCAAAAAA
>CANSYK010000021.1 GCA_947651225.1 uncultured bacterium
CGTTTACAGCGCCGGATACACGCTGCAAAGCAGCATAACTTCCTATGTGTATCCATGCGCATCCATTATAGTAAACGCATGTATTTTATGCGTTTACTATAATCCAGTTGTTATTATAGCTTTAGATGAAAAAGTTTTCAATAACAGGAACCTCTTTTTGCAACTTTTATACCACCTTGCCTTTCTCCATTCCAAACCCAGTTCCTTACCAGCCCTAAAATCTCGACATCACTCTTCAAACAATTCCTCCAACTGCTGCAGATTTTCCACTTCATTCACCCTGCGCCGTATGCTGGCAGAATTTTTATATCCTGCTGTATACCATGCCACATGCTTGCGCATCTCCCGAATTCCCAAATATTCCCCCTTAAAAGCAATCTGCATCTTTGCATGGCGCAGAATCATTTCCATAACTTCTTCCAAACCTGGTTTTTCTTTGATAATCCCTGTTTGCCGATATGTTTTAATTTGGTGGAACAGCCAGGGGTTTCCCCTTGCACCACGAGCCAGCATCAACCCATCACAGGAAGTTTCTTCTTCACAGCGGATAGCGTCTTTTACAGAAAAAATGTCGCCGCTTGCAAACACAGGAATGGTGACAGCCTCCTTTATCTTTGCAATAATTTCCCAGTCTGCTTTTCCACTATAGTATTCTTCTCTTGTCCTCCCATGTACAGCAATGGCAGAAGCCCCATTATCCTCCATACGTTTTGCAAAATCAACTGCATTAACCAAACCATCGTCAAAGCCTTTTCGAAACTTAACCGTTACCGGCTTTTGAATCCGGCCAGAAACCGCCTTTACAATTTTTCCGGCAAGTACAGGGTCTTTCATCAAGGCAGAACCCTCCCCATTATTTACTACTTTAGGAACAGGGCACCCCATATTGATATCTAATATATCAAAATTTCTTTCCTCTATCTTTTCTGCCATATCTGCCATCAATTCCGGCTCTGAACCAAAAAGCTGCAAAGCTGTGGGACGTTCTTTCTCATCAATCTCCCACAGCTTTTCCGTATTTTTATTTTTATAATAAATCCCCTTAGCACTAATCATTTCCGTATAAACAAGGTCTGCCCCCTGCTCCTTACACAACAATCGAAATGGCAGGTCCGTTACCCCTGCCATCGGCGCCAGTATTAAATTCCCCGGTATGATTACAGTTCCAATTTTTATCTGCTTCATTTCTTTCCTTACCTGTTTCTTGCGCATGACTCTTTCCTGCTTCTGGGAAAACTTCGCACCTTTTATACTTTTTTCTGCTTCTGGTAAATATATTGTAACCCCTTCAAGGTTAAATCCGCATCATATATTTCAATTTCATTCGTGTTTTCTGAAACAATTTTTCCAAGTCCACCAGTTGCTACTACTTTAACTTCCAAAAGCCCTGCCTCTTTTCGCATCTCACGGATAATATACTCTGTCTGTCCAATCGTACCATAAAACAAGCCCGCCTGCATTGCCGAAATCGTATCACGGGCAATCACTTTCCCCGGACACTTAATCTCAATCTCTGGAAGATTTGCGGTATTATTCCAGAGGGCATTTGCGGAAATACGGATTCCTGGACTGATGACACCGCCACGGAATGTACCATCTGCTGTTACAAGATCATATGTAGTGGCTGTCCCAAAATCTACCACGATAACAGGTCCTCCATACTGCTCATAGGCGCTGACTGCGTCTACGATACGGTCTGGCCCAATTTCCTTTGGATTAACCGTATCAATGCGAATTCCCGTTTTTGTTCCCGCACCTACCACAATTGGATGGCAGTCAAGATACTTGATAATTCCACTTGTAAACGAATACATCATTTTAGGTACAACAGAAGCAATAATTACCTCGCTGATCTGTTTTGGCGAAAACCCTTTCTGTTCCAATATATTACAAAGCAGCTCCCCATATTCATCTGAAGTTCTCGGCACCTGCACTGTAAAACGAAAACGAGTGATTAGCTTACTCCCGTCAAATACACCAAATGTTATATCAGTATTTCCAACATCAACTGCCAATAACATAATATTATCCTCCCAATTATAGAAACTATTCTTCCAAAAGCGCACTGATATCTTCCTGTAAAAACTTTGCCTTGAAATACAACTCTAACGCTTCCAGTAATTCTCTTTTATCTGACTGTATCTGCTTTATTTTCAATACACTTCCTATCTCATCAAAAAGCAAATCGCCCTCCCTTGCTGTTACATGAATCAAAAGATTGCCGGAATCATCAAAATGAAGAGTAAGAATTCCCCCGATTTCTGCTGTATATAACACACACAAAATCTGCAATTCTTCCTGAATGGATACCGGAAGTCCCGCAAAAGCAGGATTCAGATAATATTTCTCTTCATATGCACTTGCTGCACAAAGGATTACTCCCTCAATTTCATATTCTTCCTCAAACATATCCATGTAACCCCCTCACAGAAACTTCTCCTGATACAATCCTCTTTACCTGCCCTTCCATTTCTACCAGAAGCGCACCATCCCTGTCAATCCCTCTTGCAATCCCGACGTCGGTATTTTCCAGAGACGCCTGCTCTGTCATTCCGTAATAAACACGGACTTCTTTATCCTTATTTGCCATTACACCATTATACTCTTCTATTACAAAGGACAAATCCTGCTTTTGTATAAACTGTTCATAATATCCACAGAAGTTTTCTACCCATGCTGCCGCCAGTTCTGCACGGTTGGTTTTCTTTCCTGTCTGTAAATAAATAGAGGTTGCCATTTTTTCCACCTCTTTTGAGAAAGAAGACATATTGGCATTGATTCCAATTCCGACTACCACATAGTGGACAAAGTTTTCTTCTGAACTCATCTCCGTAAGTATACCACAAATTTTCTTTTTCGCAAGAATAACGTCATTAGGCCACTTAATCTGCGCATCCAGACTGCACACTTTTTTGACCGCACGAACCAGTGCAAGCGCTGCTAAAAGCGTAAGCCCTGTCACTTTTACTGGAAGAATCGACGGACGCAGTAAAAGTGTCATCCAAATTCCGACTCCTGGATCGGATTCCCAACTTCGGCCACGCCGACCTTTTCCTGCCGTCTGCTCTTCTGCTGTCACAAGCATCCCTTCTGCTTCTCCAAGTTCTGCCAACTGTTTTGCTTTCGTATTGGTAGAATCAATGGTCTGAAAACATTCCACCTTCTGGCAGATACCGTTTTCCGGCAGACGGCTTAAAAGATCAGGTGCATAAAGTTTATCTGGCACAGAAGCCAGACGATATCCTTTTTTGGGCACAGATTCAATCTGATATCCATTTTCTTTTAATACCGTTATATTTTTCCACACTGCCTGCCTTGATACGCCGAGCGCTTCACATAGTTCAGTTCCTGACACATAACCAGCTCCGGCATCTCGCAGCGCCCTTAATATTTTCTCTTTCATAATGCCACCTTAGGAACTACCATTTCCCTCTTACTTTTCTCCCAGTGTAGCCACCATTACTGCTTTAATTGTGTGCATTCTGTTTTCTGCCTCATCAAAGACAACTGACTGTGGCGATTCAAACACTTCATCTGTCACTTCCAATTCCTTTAATCCAAACTTTTCATAAACTTCCTGGCCGATTGTCGTTTTCAAATCATGAAATGCTGGGAGGCAATGTGTGAAAATAGCTGTTTCTTTTGCGTTCTCCATCACTTTTTTATTGACCTGATATGGCGATAATGCCTTAATCCGCTCTGCCCATACTTCATCTGGCTCTCCCATAGACACCCAGACATCTGTATAGATTACATCTGCATCCTTTGTCCCGGTCATAACATCCTCTGTCAGTGTAATGGAACCGCCAGAAGCCTTTGCATATTCCTTACACTGCTGCACCAGATCGTCCGCTGGAAAATATTCTTTTGATGTGCATGCCACAAAATCCATTCCCATTTTCGCACAGACAATCATCAGAGAATTTCCCATATTATAACGGGCGTCTCCCATATAAACAAGTTTTACGCCTTTCAGTTTGCCCAGATGTTCGCGAATAGTAAGAAGTGTCGCAAGCATCTGTGTTGGATGATATTCATTCGTCAATCCATTCCAGACGGGAACACCTGCGTGTTTTGCAAGCTCCTCTACAATTTCCTGGCCATAGCCACGGTATTCGATCCCGTCAAACATTCTTCCAAGCACACGAGCCGTGTCTGCAATACTTTCCTTTTTTCCAATCTGAGAGCCGGACGGGTCCAGATAGGTCGTTCCCATCCCCATATCATGGGCGGCAACCTCAAAGGAACAGCGAGTACGGGTGCTTGTCTTTTCAAAAATCAGGGCTACATTTTTTCCCACATAATGGTTATGCAAAATCCCTTTTTTCTTTTCCTCTTTTAACTTAGCCGCCAAATCAACCAGATATGTAATCTCCTCTGGTGTGAAATCTTTTAAAGTCAAAAAATTACGCCCTTTTAAATCCATAATTGTCCTCCTCAATAAATATTCATCATAACTTTCTATCCCATAGAACACCCCGAATATCTGTTCAGATATCCGGGGTGTTTCTTTTTTATGAGACTTCGTTTTTCTTAATCAGCATCTTTTAAACCCTTCTCACATTTTAATCGTTCCTGGCAACTTCTTTTACAGAAGTAACTAAGCCTGCCAATGACTGAATTTCTGATGGAATAATAATCTTGGTTGCCCTTCCGTCAGACGCCTTTTCAAAAGCTTCCAGGCTCTTTAACTGAATTACCTGCTCTGTCGCTCCTGCTTCATTCAGCATACGGATACCATCTGCCTTTGCTTTCTGCACTGCCATAATTGCCTGTGCCTGGCCTTCCGCCTCGCGAATTGTCGCTTCCTTCGTTGCCTCGGCCCTTAAAATCGCAGACGCTTTTTCCGCTTCCGCATCCAGAATTGCAGCTTCCTTCTTACCCTGTGCTACCAAAATTGCTGATTCCTTCTCACCCTGGGAACGAAGAATGGATTCTCGCTTTTCACGCTCCGCTTTCATCTGCTTTTCCATAGCATCCTGAATTGCTGCTGGAGGTATAATATTTTTTAACTCTACACGGTTTACCTTAATTCCCCATGGATCTGTCGCTAAATCCAGAGAAGCACGCATCTTTGTGTTAATTGTCTCACGGGAAGTCAACGTCTCATCCAATTCCAATTCACCGATAATGTTACGGAGTGTTGTCGCTGTCAGATTTTCAATCGCTACAATCGGATTCTCCACTCCATAGGCATAACGCTCTGGATCTGTAATCTGGAAAAAGATAACCGTATCAATCCGCATCGTAACATTATCCTTTGTAATGACAGGCTGCGGCGCAAAGTCAACTACCTGTTCCTTTAAAACCACACGCTTTGCTACACGGTCAATAAATGGCACCTTGAAATGAATTCCAACGCCCCATGTTGCCTGATATCCTCCAAGACGCTCCACTACATATGCTTTCGCCTGTGGTACAACATTAATGCAGGATAACACTATAATCACAATAATCACTAAAGTCACAATAAATACTGCTGGCATATCATTCTCTCCTTTATTATTTGTCACAAGGCACAACAACAATATGCGCACCTTTTACTTCTTTTACCTCTACTTTTGCTTCTGGCATAATCTTTATGCTGGCATCCTCACTCCTTGCCATCCACTCCATACCATCTAACATCACCTTGCCGGTCTGGTTAAAATTGTCAATTTCCTCTATTACCTTGCCATGCCTCCCCGCCAGACTGTCTACATTTGTCTTTGTCCTGTTCGCATTCAGATGCTTTTCCACAACTGGCCTTGTGCAAATCAAAAGAATGATTGAAACAACCAGGAACAATACAATCTGCAGCCATAGCGGCGCCTGACACTGACCTGCAATAAACGCTACAAAGGCTCCTCCTGCAAACCAAATTGTTGTAAGCCCCAAAGTCAGAATTTCAAGCACTAATAAGACAGCAACAGCAATTAACCAATAAATTGGTTCCATACTCTGTTCCTCCTAAAAGCAATTTAAAAAGATTATATACGATTTTAATGGAAAACACAATCTTTTCTTTTATGAACACAAATCCCCTAATGGTTTCGTCCGTTTCTGACGGGCAACCTCATACATCAAAATCGCCGCAGATACAGCGGCATTTAACGACTCTAAACTGCCTTCCATCGGAATGCGGATGGTTTGTGTCAAATGAGAAGCCACCTTTTCTGAAATGCCATTCGCCTCATTTCCAATTACAATGCCAGCTCCCATTTTGTAATCTGGCATATCATATACTATGCTTCCCTGCATCATCGTTCCATATACAGGAATCTGATTCTGTTTTAGAGCGTCAATTACTTCTGCCAAATCTTCTGCGTAATAAAATGGCACCCTGAATATTGCCCCCATTGTGGAACGTACTACCTTGGGATTGAACAAATCTACACTTTCCCGGCTTAAAATAACACCTGACATACCTGCGCCCTCCGCTGTCCGCATGATTGTGCCAAGATTTCCCGGGTCCCGTAAATCATCCAAAAGAAGAATACTCCTGTTTTGATCCGCAAGTATTGTTTCCAATTCATAGCCCGGCATCCGCACCAAACCAAGGACTCCCTGCGGCGTCACTGTTTCCGACATAGATGCAAACACTTTGTCTGCAACCACATCATAACCACAGCCCCCAAAAACGTCATCCTTGACTTCCTCTTCCCACATAGTTTCTGACACATATACCTTTTGCAGCTTTCCATAAGATGCCGCTTCTGTTACAAGCTTTATCCCCTCTGCTACAAACAGCTTCTGTTTCCGGCGTTCTTTCGCACTTTTCTGCAGCCTGATCACTGCCTTTATCTGTGCGTTTGTCTGACTGGTTATCATTCCATTTCCGCTCCATTTCCTCTGCCGTCATTGACAGCCCATGCCTTCCCTGCGTTACTATCTGCGAATAATAACAACTCTACATATATTGCTCCATATTTTCCGTTGTCTTTTTCATCAATGTAATGGCATCTTTTGTTTGTTCTGCAAGCTGTAAGTTCTTTTCACTAATGATATTCGCCTGTTCAGCGCTTGCTGTAACCTCCTCTGTCGTTGCGGACAACTGGGAAATATTTTCTACAATCTGGTTGTTCGCTTCTGACAGATTAACAATCTTATTGTCAATTTCCTCAATATCCCCAATCAGCACTGTCATATTGTGTTCCAGCTTTTGAAAAGTTTCTGCAGCAGAAAGGATTTTCTCATTCTGGCTCTTTGCTGCACCTACAGACTGGTCTACCGAATGTACTACAGCATTTGCATTTTCAACTAACTCATTAATAATCTTTGTAATATCCTCTGTCGAGCTTTTTGTCTGCTCCGCAAGCTGACGAATCTGCTCTGCCACAACCGCAAAGCCTCTTCCCGCTTCACCAGCCCTTGCACTTTCAATCGATGCATTCAAAGCAAGAAGATTTGTCTGGCTGGATATATCTAAAATCATTCCCGCAATGGACTCTCCCTCTTTTGTCTTTACAAGCAGTCGTTCCATTGCAGATGTCACCTGCTCATTTGTACTTGCAATCGAATCCGCGTGCACTTTCAAATCATCCATAATGCGTATATTCTCCTGGACACCACTATTGGAATCCCTGGCAATATCAACCATCGCTTTGGAATGTTCCCTGGTTTCTTCAATCGCTGTCTGAATATTTTGCGTCATGCTATTTTGTTCTTCAATGTTTTCCGCTGTCAGCCCTGTTGCCTCAGAAATCTCATACATACTTCTTGCAACCGCCTCTGTTGACTCTACCAGACTGTTGACCATATCGGTGCTTTTTTCAGACTCCTCCTGTACTGTACTGGATATTTCCACCATCTGGCCTATCATGCCCTCCTGCTTCTTGCTTTGCTCCGCAACTGTACCAAGCGCATCATCACTAAACTGTTTTGAAAACATTTCCACTCTGGCAATCACATAAAAAATGCCATATACCATTAAAACCATACATGCCATATCCAAATCTTCATCCAGCATTCCCTTCATTCCCTGAATCACAAGGCCAACTGTATATAAGATAACATATGCAATCACCTCACGCACAAACACTGCCTTGTCATAATATGGTATTTGCACTAACAAAACCCCAAACAAAGCAAAAATGATAAATGTTGCATCCGTCTGTGCTACCAGCAAAAAATAAACCACACCCATTTCAATACTGATTGCCAGCTTTAACATGCTTCCAGAACGATTCCTCAAACTGATCATTATATTAAATACCAAACTTATGACCATCCATGCGGTACTGCCAACCGCCGTTACTATGTCCAGCTTACCCACATTATATTTCATCCAGACAAATATAAGCAAAATCACCATCACAGAACCTATTACAATATCAGAAAAGCGGTTCATTTTCAAATATCTTTCCTTTGGATCGTTATAACGATATTTTTTCTCCTCCATTAAATATTCCTCCCTCTGTTTTAATTTATTTTACTATGCCGCTGTCCGCAGCTCCTTCTTATATTTTAAAAACCTGATTTACCACTTGTCAATACCTGTCTTACGATTTATGAAAAAAAGTTATAGCTCTATTAACCGCAGCTTGTCTGCCAACAAAAAAATGATTACCCCTGTTATAAAAAAAGCAGCGGCTCCTGCCCCAAGGCGAATTAACAGAATCATAAAGCTATGTTCCTGATACCATGCATCATCAAAAGTATATAACACACCATCCAGCGATGCATCATATTTCTGACAAATTTCGGTCAGATATGACTTTGCCTGTGGCCTTAGCGGAGCTTTATGTCCAATCGGCAACACTGTCTTTTCTCCCTTTTTCAGCGCTTTCACATACTGCTCCGGCATTTGTGCTAATATGTACGACTTGTCAGGGCATTGTATCAGATAATATTGGCTGTAATCATCTAATATATCAAATATGTCCCAAAAGTTTTTTTGAACTTCCCTCTTTCTTTTATAATTCCTTGTGCCCGCCCGGCCCCTATAGGGGTCTGCCCATCCATTCAGGCTGCTAATGCCAGTTGGCACAATACCTATTGGCTCTACTGTCACCTCATCTATCTGAAATAATTCCTCAAATTCTTCTTTTCCTGACAGCCTTGGAACATCCCTGTCAGGCAGACGGCCAGTATAAATATTTCCATCTTCTTTCTGCATTTGGCTTAATGGAACTGTTGCCTCCCCCTTCTTCATCCAATTTTCAGGATGCAAATTTACACAGACAAAAAGTCCTGCTACAAGGCTAACTACCGCCACAATCATTGTTCTCAATTTCGATTTCATTTTTTTCCCCTTCAAAAATATCACCTGATCAGGAACTGTAAATAAATTATTGAAGATTTATTTCTTAACAGTTCGTAAGATTAAAGAACGCCCACTGTTACAAGCGGGCGTTCCCTATGCAGCAAACACCACCAAGCTATGCGCTTTCATTCATCTTTGCAAGCCTTGCCGCCTGGTCTGCCGCAATAATATTCTGAATTACCTCTGCCAAATCTCCCTCCAGGATTTCCCCTAAACGGTGACTGGTAAATTTAATACGATGGTCTGTAACACGCCCCTGTGGAAAATTATAGGTACGGATTTTTTCTGAACGGTCACCCGTCCCCACCTGGCTTTTACGTTCTGCAGCCTGCTCACTGCTTGCCTTTTCCTGCTCCATGTCATAAATCCGGGAACGCAGAACTTTCATCGCCTTATCTTTATTTTTCAACTGGGACTTTTCATCCTGGCAGGTAACAACTATACCCGTCGGAATATGTGTAATACGCACAGCAGAGTCCGTTGTATTGACACACTGCCCTCCATTGCCAGAAGCACGGTATACATCAATTTTACAGTCATTCGGGTCTACAAACACCTCCACATCTTCTACTTCCGGCATAATCGCAACTGTTGCTGTAGAGGTATGAATTCGGCCACCGGATTCCGTTGATGGAATACGCTGTACACGGTGAACCCCGCTTTCATATTTTAGCTTGGAATAAGCGCCAGAACCAATCACCATAAATACAATTTCCTTAAAACCGCCAATCCCATTTTCATTAGCGCTCATTACTTCAACTTTCCAACGGTTTGTCTCTGCATACTTTGAATACATACGGAACAAATCTGCCGCAAAAAGGGCAGCCTCATCCCCACCTGCGCCACCACGGATTTCCACGATAACATTTTTATCATCATTTGCATCTTTTGGAAGCATCAGAATCTTTAATTCCTGCTCACAGTCTTCTACCGTCTGCTTGCAGTCGTTCAACTCTTCTTTTGCAAGCTCACGCATCTCTTCATCGCTTTCACTTTCCAGAAGCGCTAAACTATCCTCTACCCCTTCTTTTGCCTTTTTATATTCCTGATATTTTTCTACAATTGGTGTCAGTTCATTCTGCTCTTTCATTAACTGGCGGTATTTTTCCTGATTACCAATTGTATCCGGGTCCGTCAGTTCAATATTCAGTTCTTCTAAACGTCTCACCAAATCTTCTAATCTGTCAAACATTTTTCTTTCCTTTCTATCAAACACGCTCCAGTCTTCCATATACTACCCTGTCATTTCCGGCATAGTCCTTTTTACACAAAACATCTGAAAACCCCTCCGCCTGCATAATCTTTATAACATCCTCTGCCTGCTCACAACCAATCTCATAAAAAAGCATTCCTCCTTCTGACAAATGGTCTTTGCTTTTTTTTGTTATTTCCCAGTAAAAAGAAAGTCCATCCATACCGCCGTTTAATGCTATATGCGGCTCATGCCCCCTGACTTCTTCAGAAAGCCCTTCTATTACATCACATGGGATATAAGGCGGATTTGACAGAATCACATCATATACCTCTGTCACTTTTTCAAATAAATCACTTTGCAGAAAAGTAATCTCTGCCTGATGTCTCTCTGCATTTTTTCTGGCTGTTTCCAATGCCTTTTCTGACAAATCAACGGCATGGCATTCCTTTACCTCTCCAAAAACAGTAACGGAAACCGCAATACAGCCAGAACCGGTACACAAATCCAGTACTTTTTTCCCTTTCACATACGGAAGCGCCGTTTCAACTAAAGATTCCGTATCCTGCCTTGGAACAAGCACATCCTGGTTCACCCAAAAAGGAAGCCCCATAAATTCCTGTACCCCGGTCAGATATTGAAGAGGCATACGCCCCTCCCTCTGATGAATCAGTTTTCGATAAACCGCTATTTCTTCTTCCTCTGCCTCTTCCTCACACTTCAGAAAATAATAACTTCGATCCATTCCCGTTACATATTCCAGAAGAAGCCAGCTATCAATTTCTGCGTCCTGCAGACCAACGTTTTGCAGGATATCTGTTCCCTCCTGCAAAAGCTTTCGATATGTTATATGCTCCATTTCCACCTGCTCTTTCCTCTATTCAGATGACTTTTCTTTTTTATTCTCTTCCTCTTCTCTATCAAAATAATGATCAAGACCAGACAGGGAATCTTCCTCGCCTTCTTCATCCTGAGCACGCTGCATCGCTTCCCGTCTTGACTTTCTTTTAGCAGCCTCGTTTGCAACTTTTTCTAACTCCGCTGCCCTCCGCTCCTGTTCCATCAACTGGCGGGCACGCTCATTGGCACGTTTTGCATTTTCCTCTTCCCGGCGTTTCATTTCTTCCGCAAGCTCTGCCCTCGTCTTTCGTTTACCGGAAGACTCCTGCTTATTTTTCTCTTTCTCGAACTTCGCTTTGCTCTTGCATCTTCTTTGATACTCTTTCCAGTCAAACACCGCATCTACAGAAGCAATCGCAACCTCTATCATTTTATTATCCGGCTCTCTTGTTGTCAACATCTGCAAAAGCATTCCTGGTTTGCTTAAAACCTCAACCACCTTGCTGTCGCTATTACCCGCAAAATGAATAAATTCATAAGAAATTCCCGCAATTACCGGCACAAGGACAATACGGGACAAAATCCGAAGCCACATATTATCAAAATGTATAAACATAAAGAAAATAATACTCAGGAAAATAACGATAAACATAAAACTTGTACCGCAGCGGCGATGATGCCTTGACTGTCTCTTTACATTTTCTACATTCAAATCCAGGCCATTTTCAATACAATTAATCGTTTTATGCTCCGCTCCATGATACATAAATGTCCTTCGTATATCGTTCATCAGTGAAATTGCAAGGACATATCCCACAAACAGAACAATACGGATTCCACCCTCAATCGCTGCCAGAGCGGTACGGGATTCGATTTTACTGCTTAAAAGCTGTGACAGGAAATACGGAAGAATTACAAATGCAAGCATCGCAATCACAACAGAAAGCACAATGGTAATTCCCATCTCCACACTTTCCTTCCAGCTCTTTTCCTCCCCATCTGTCTCATTTTTCTTTTCCTGCGCTTTTTCTTCCTCTTCCTCGTAAAAACTTGCGGAATAAGTCATTGTCCGCATACCAATAACCAGTGATTCAAAAAAAGCAACCACACCACGGATTATTGGAAGGCGGAAGAAAAGAGAACGCTCTGTTAAACTTTTACATTTTCCCTTTGTAACCGCAACCTCTCCATCGGGCTTTCGTACTGCAACGGCATAATCTGATTTGTTTTTCATCATAACGCCTTCTAACACAGCCTGGCCACCAATTCCTGACGATTTCATACTTCTATCTTTTCCTCCATTGTATTTATGAACACTAAAATACACAATTCCTATAGACGCAAATGGTCACAGTATCCGGACATATCCGGTCACTGTGACCATATATAAGGCCAGCAAGCTGACCAGCTATATCGCTAATTAGACTGAATGCCGTATCTGCGGTTAAATTTATCAATTGCACCGCGGGCCTTGACAGCTTTCTGCTGACCAGTATAGAACGAATGGCACTTTGAACAGATTTCCACATGAATCTCCTCTTTTGTAGAGCCTGTTACAAATTCGTTTCCACAGTTGCATACAACCTTTGCCTGATAATAATTAGGATGAATACCCTCTTTCATAATTTACCTCCATTCTGCCATCCCAAAGCTTACCTGGACTCCTGCGTTCCAGATATCTCCAAGACCGTAAATCCATATACGAAAAAGAACCTGTCTTTTCGATTACTAAATTAAGGAACTACCTACAGTCCCCAAGACAACTACCTTAGTATAGCATAGCGAAATTATGATTGCAACTATTTTTTAAACGATTTTCACTTTCTTAACAAGCTGAATAAATTCATGATTGTTTTTGGTTTTGCGGAACATATCAATAATCCTCTCTACCGCCTCATCTGACCTGGAACCGCTAAAGGCTTTTCTCATCAGGAAAGTTGCTTCAATTTCTTCCTGTGTCAAAAGCAAATCCTCTCTTCTGGTACTGGATTTTTGCAAGTCAATCGCCGGAAATACCCTCTTTTCTGACAGAGAACGGTCTAACACAAGCTCCATATTTCCAGTTCCTTTAAATTCCTCAAATACCACGTCATCCATTTTACTTCCTGTATCCACAAGCGCTGTTGCAAGAATCGTTAAATTGCCTCTCTCCCTCATATTTCTTGCTGCTCCAAAAAATCGTTTTGGCATATGAAGCGCCGCCGGATCCAGACCACCGGACAATGTACGGCCGCTTGGCACAACAGTCAGATTATAGGCTCTTGCCAAGCGGGTAATACTGTCTAAAAGAATCATTACCTCTTCCCCATGCTCAACCAAACGTTTTGCGCGCTCAATTACCATCTCCGATACCCGTTTATGGTTTTCCGGAAGTTCATCAAAAGTTGAATAAATCACTTCAACATTGTGTCCCATAATAGACTCTTTAATATCTGTCACTTCCTCTGGGCGCTCATCAATCAATAGCACAATGATATGCATCTTTGGATGATTTGTCTTAACTGCCTTTGCCACCTGCTTTAACAGCGTAGTCTTTCCTGTCTTTGGCTGTGAAACAATCATACCGCGCTGTCCTTTTCCAATCGGAGAAATCAAGTCCATCATCCGCATGGAAATACCGCTCCCTGGCGTCTCAAGGCGAATTCTTTCATCTGGAAATACTGGTGTAAGCTGCTCAAATTTAGGACGGCGCAACACCTGTTCCAACGAATATCCATTTACTGTTTTAATATATAAAAGGGCGCCAAACTTTTCATTCTGATTGCGTACTCTGATATTTCCTTCCAAAATATCACCAGTACGAAGATGGTATTTCCGAATCAGAGCAGGAGACACATACACATCCTCTTCTCCTGGAAGATAGTTGTCGCATCGGATAAATCCATATCCTTCTGACAAAACTTCCAAAATTCCATTTCGTACCTCACCGCTGTCAAGCTGTTCCATCTCTGTCGGTGTATATTTTTGCTGCCGTTCTGTAACAACTTCTTCTGTCCGCTTTCCTTCTTTTTTATTGTTATTATTGTTGTTATTGCTATTGTTATTGCTGTTATCCTTCCGCTGCTGCTTGTCATTGTAGCGGGTCATTGCCTTCTTATTGTAAGCATTTCGTTTATTGTTATCTTCTTCCTTACTGTTATGTTCTGTAGAAGAATTCTTTTCAGTCCGCTTTTTCTCTGTCCGCTCTGTGGAAGCTTCTTTCTTTTCTGCAGGAACTTCCTTTTTTTCTGCCTGCTCTGTTGTAGTTTCCTTCTTTTCTGCTTTCTCTTTTTTCTTACTTTTTGTACCTGCTTTCTGAGTCACTGTTTTCTCCCCAGATACCTTAACAGTATTCTCTTCCTTCTGCTTTTCCTTCAACAAATCCAAAAGTTCCTGCTTCCGGTATGATGTAACGCCTTTTACCCCCATTTTTTTTGCTATTAAACGCAAATCAACTAATGATAATCCTTCTAAATCTTCCATTCTTTTCCTCCATATTTCTTTTGAAGACTATTTTGCCATAAGTATAAGCCATGTTCTTTCCTTACCGTAGTATCCGAGTTTAGAGTGTGTCTGAAAATTCATTCTAACATTAAATTTGTGAAAATACAGCGAATATACTGTGAAAGACCTGCGACAACACTGTGCTGTTGCACAACGCATGAATCCCGTAACTGCCGGGCTGCAAAATCATTACGACATAAATTTAGTGCTGTATCCAGTCAGAAACATAACTTAAATTCCTAACAGGATACAAGACTAGTATACAGAAGTTTTTAGAATCTGTAAAGTAAAATCTTGTATGAAAATATAAACTATGCTATGATTGTATTGCTGTTCACAGCAAAAAACAGAATAATCATGTTAAAGAAATGGGGAATTTTTAATGAATACAAGTGAAAAAGCGCTTATGCTTCATAAAGAATGGAATGGAAAAATCAACACAACACCAAAATGCCATGTAAACTCCCGCAAAGACCTGGCAATCGCCTATACGCCAGGTGTGGCAGAACCATGTAAGGTAATCGCACAAAACAAACAGGAAGTATACAATTACACAATAAAAGCAAATACAGTTGCTGTTGTATCTGACGGCAGCGCTGTGCTGGGCCTTGGCAATATTGGACCAGAGGCCGCAATGCCTGTGATGGAAGGAAAGGCTGTTCTTTTTAAAGAATTCGGCAATGTCAATGCGTTTCCAATCTGCTTAGATACCCAGGATACCGAAGAAATCATTAAAACAGTAATCAATATTGCACCTGCTTTTGGCGGAATTAACTTAGAAGACATCTCTGCCCCACGCTGTTTTGAAATCGAGGAGCGGCTCAAAAAAACACTGTCTATCCCTGTATTCCATGATGACCAGCATGGTACGGCAATCGTCGTCCTTGCCGGAATCATTAATGCGTTAAAAGTTGTGCAGAAAAAGAAAGAAGACTGCTCTATTGTTGTAAATGGCGCTGGCTCTGCCGGAGTGGCAATCACAAAACTGCTGCTTCGTTATGGTTTTAAAAATATTGTAATGTGTGACAAATCTGGTATCCTTTCAAAAACTTCCGCTGACTTAAACTGGATGCAGAAAGAGATGATGGAAGTTACCAATCTCTCTCAAAAAACAGGAACACTTGCAGATGCGTTAAACGGCGCAGACATTTTTGTAGGCGTTTCCGCACCAGGTATCGTTTCGGAAGAAATGGTTGCTTCCATGAACCATGACGCCATTTTATTTGCCATGGCAAACCCGGTTCCTGAAATCATGCCGGACCTTGCCAAAAAAGCAGGCGCAAAAGTTGTCGGAACCGGCCGATCTGATTTTCCAAACCAGGTAAACAATGTTGTCGCTTTCCCTGGCATATTCAAGGGCGCATTAGAAGGCCATGCCTCACAGATTACTGAAGAAATGAAACTGGCAGCCGCTGCCGCAATTGCCGGACTGGTAAAGGAAGAATCGCTAAATGAGGACAATATTATGCCAGAAGCATTTGATCCTAGAGTAGCCGAGGTGGTAGCAAATGCAGTCAAAGAACATATTAAATAGAAAGAAACGGACACGCTGGGGAGAAAAACCTTACTATTCCTTAGACTATTATTTAAAAGAGCAATTTGGACAAAAGGTATATAAGGTGACTCTGGACGCTGGTATGTCCTGTCCGAACCGGGACGGCACCCTTGATACACGAGGGTGCATTTTCTGCAGTAATGGTGGTTCCGGCGAATTTGCCATTCCTTATGCCGGGGAAGAATCCATTGCCATGCAGATAGAAAAAGCAATTGCTTTTCTAAATTCCCGGCAGAAATATACGGGAAAAGCCTATATTGCCTATCTCCAATCTTTTTCAAACACCTATGCACCCATAGAAAAATTGCAAAGAATTTACCATGAGATATTAAAACACCCCAAAATTGCAGGCCTTTCAATTGGGACACGCCCAGATTGTTTTTCAAAGGAAATCTATGATTTACTGAAAGAATGCAATCAGAAAAAGCCAGTCTGGATTGAACTTGGCCTGCAGACAATCCATGAAAAAACCGCAGAATTTATCCGCCGTGGTTATTCTCTTTCCGTATTTGAAGAATGCATCAGAAATCTAAAAAAACGCAAAATTTCTGTTATTGTCCATATTATCCTGGGACTTCCGGGAGAATCAGAACAGGATATTTTACAGAGCGTTGATTACTTAAACAGGCAGAATATTGATGGTATCAAATTTCAGCTCCTGCATATTTTAAAAGGCACTGACCTTGCAAAAATGCTTCCAGAGCTAACTCTTTACACACAAGATGAATACATTTCCCTGCTTTTAAAATGCATTACCAGGCTTTCTCCTGATATTGTGATTCATCGAATGACAGGAGATGGTTCCAAAGAACTTTTATTAGCCCCCGATTGGAGCCAAAATAAACGGAGCGTGCTAAACCAGATTGCCCATACTATGAAGGAACAAAATATTTATCAGGGAAAAGATTTGTAATTCTTCTAATGCATGAAAGAACTATTCTAAAAAGAACAAAAAAGCATATAAAACCAGCCGTGAATAGTAACCACAAAGTTATGTCAGATCTTATAGAAAGGAGGCTGCCTGCATGCGGGCTGTGGGCAGGAAAGCTATGACAACAAATTCTATGAAGCTTTATAAATTAATTATTTTATATTTCCTGCACAAAGCAAAACAGGAAATCACAAATGCTACTTTGTCTGACTTTATTTTGCAATATGGTTATACTAACTATTTTTCTATTCAGGAAACACTGGCAGCACTGACCGAAGACAATATGATCTACACCAGCCATACCCACGCTGCCTCCTATTACACTATTGCAGAAAAAGGGCTGGAAACACTTCAGTTCTTTTCCTATCAGCTTCCCAAAGATACCATGCGGCAAATTGATGATTACCTGGCAGAAAATAAAATACAGATTACCAACACCGCATCCATCCGTACAGACTATACAAAAACTCCTTCCAATGAATATCTTGTACGCTGTACAGTATTAGAACATGGTGATACCATGGCAGAAATTGCCATCACTCTTCCTACGGAAGAGATGGCAATTTCTGCTTGCGACCGATTTAAAAAGAAAAACAGTGATATATACCGCTATCTCTTTAAATCACTCACTATGGATCATTAGTTTGACCAACTTGGTCATTTCATTTATTTACAGCTCCTTAACGGAATACCACTTTAATAAACTTCTTTTTTCCACGCTTAATGACGATTCCATCCTCACCGATGGAATCTTTTTCAATAACAGCTTTTGCATCAGTTACTTTCTCACCATCAATTGCCACTCCACCCTGTTCCACATTACGGCGTGCATCTCCGTTAGAAGACGCAAGCCCTGCTTTTACAAGAAGACGGAGAATTCCAATAGTTCCCTCTTCAAAATCTTCCTCTGTCAGCACTGCTTCCGGCATTTCTGCAGCATTTCCACTGGAAAAGAGCGCCCTTGCACCTTCCTGTGCCTTATTTGCTTCCTCCTCGCCATGTACCAGTTTCGTCAACTCAAAAGCAAGGATTTCCTTCGCCTTATTTAACTGACTGCCCTCCCAATCTTTCATTTCATCAATCTGCTCTAACGGAAGGAATGTCAGCATCCGCAGGCACTTTAATGCGTCGGCATCCGCAACATTTCTCCAATACTGGTAAAAATCAAATGGACTGGTCTTATTTGGGTCCAACCACACAGCACCTGCCTGTGTTTTCCCCATTTTCTTCCCTTCCGAATTTAACAAAAGATTAATCGTCATCGCATAGGCATCTTTTCCGAGCTTACTGTGAATCAGTCTGGTTCCCCCTAACATATTGCTCCACTGGTCATCGCCTCCGAACTGCATATTACAGCCATATTTCTGGAATAATACATAAAAGTCATAACTTTGCATAATCATATAATTAAACTCTAAAAAACTCAGCCCCTTTTCCATACGCTGTTTATAACACTCTGCATTTAACATTCTGTTCACGGAAAAATATGCACCAATTCGACGAAGTACATCAACATAATTCAAATCCATCAACCAGTCTGCATTGTTGACGAGCAGTGCCTTATCATCAGAAAAATCAATAAACCGGCTCATCTGCTTTTTAAAACATTCTGCATTGTGATCAATCATCTCCTGCGTCATCATTTGCCGCATGTCAGTACGCCCAGATGGATCACCTACCATTGCTGTCCCGCCGCCAATTAACGCAATCGGCTTATTTCCTGCCATCTGAAGCCTTTTCATCAGGCAAAGAGCCATAAAATGCCCTACATGAAGGCTGTCCGCAGTCGGGTCAAAGCCAATATAGAAAACTGCTTTCCCTTCATTAATCAATTTCTTAATCTCTTCCTCATCTGTCACCTGAGCAATCAACCCACGCACTACCAATTCATCATAGACTGTCATTTTCTACCTCCAATTTTCTCAAAAACCAAAAAAGTCCTTTTGCGTCATCTGCAAAAGGACGAATCAACTCGTGTTACCACCTTTTTTTCACACCCTGCTCACACAGAATGCCTTATCAGGATACCATTATATCCCTGCACGATAACGGGTGCATCACCGTCTGAGCCTAAGGAAACAATATAAACATAAAACTGCCAGATTGCAACCATTCAGCCCGCTGCTCCAGGATGTATTCATAACAGCTTCTGCCTGCGCCTCTCATCAACCGGCTACTTTCTGTCAGCGTTCCCTGTCACTACTTATTCCCTTCTCAGCATTTCACTATTGCCTTATCTTATACGAAAATGTTGGTTTTGTCAACCAGCTGTTCGCTCCGCTTTCAATTTTTTTACTTCGTCAAGAGACAGCCCCGAAATATTTGCAATTTCTTCTAATGCATACTTTCCAGCCGACAGCATTTTTTTTGCAGTATTTATTGCTCCCTCTTTTATCCCTTCTTTTATCCCTTCTTTTATCCCCTCTTTTAATGACTCATTTCTCATATCTTCCATTATCCGGCACATTTCACTCACTCCTTTCGAATTTTCTTTCAGATATCTTGTACGGTCCGCCATCAATTCAAAATTCATATCCTCCGCTCTGGTACAGTTAAAATCATGCATAAGCTTTCCAATTGCAGAATCTCCACGATACTCCCCATTTACATAAAGGATATGCTCTCCATCTTCAAAAAATTTGCCGGTTGCCAAATTAATCCGCTCAATTGGATACACTGGCTCATCCTGACCGTAAAAATCTTTCTCAATAATAAAGATTATGTAAGTGTCTGGTAATTCTTTAAATTCCTGCCCTGCATGAAGATTTTCTATATCCAATACACTGGCATGGTATCTTGCCCTATGCGGGTCTGCACCTTTATCCTGTCTTTGAATTTCCAAATCATATCTTTTCCCAGCAGAATCTTTTCCATATGCATCCAGACAGACAGATCGTGCCCCCGCCAGCCTTTTCATATCTTTCTGCGTTTCACAATTGGTAATGACCAAATCCTGTTTATCCGTGATAATACGCAACACAAATTCAGCCAGTGGAATGTTATCTTTAAAAAGGCAACGCATAAAATCATCATCAATTGGCCGCAAATTGCGCAAACGCTGCAAATCTTCCTGATGTTTCTGTTCTGCTGCCGTCATTTCTCCCACCTGCTTTCTCTTTTGCCTTTATGCTTTTATGCTATCATGAACTTTTTGATTTTACAAGCCAAGCACCAATAGCTCAGCTTTGAAGAATAAAAACTGTTACTCCCACATGGGCATAATCATTCCAGATACACTATTCCTCAAAATTGCCGCTCCGCTTTCAATTTTTTTACTTCGTCAAGAGACAGCCCCGAAATATTTGCAATTTCTTCTAATGCATACTTTCCAGCCGACAGCATTTTTTTTGCAGTATTTATTGCTCCCTCTTTTATCCCTTCTTTTATCCCTTCTTTTATCCCCTCTTTTAATGACTCATTTCTCATATCTTCCATTATCCGGCACATTTCACTCACTCCTTTCGAATTTTCTTTCAGATATCTTGTACGGTCCGCCATCAATTCAAAATTCATATCCTCCGCTCTGGTACAGTTAAAATCATGCATAAGCTTTCCAATTGCAGAATCTCCACGATACTCCCCATTTACATAAAGGATATGCTCTCCATCTTCAAAAAATTTGCCGGTTGCCAAATTAATCCGCTCAATTGGATACACTGGCTCATCCTGACCGTAAAAATCTTTCTCAATAATAAAGATTATGTAAGTGTCTGGTAATTCTTTAAATTCCTGCCCTGCATGAAGATTTTCTATATCCAATACACTGGCATGGTATCTTGCCCTATGCGGGTCTGCACCTTTATCCTGTCTTTGAATTTCCAAATCATATCTTTTCCCAGCAGAATCTTTTCCATATGCATCCAGACAGACAGATCGTGCCCCCGCCAGCCTTTTCATATCTTTCTGCGTTTCACAATTGGTAATGACCAAATCCTGTTTATCCGTGATAATACGCAACACAAATTCAGCCAGTGGAATGTTATCTTTAAAAAGGCAACGCATAAAATCATCATCAATTGGCCGCAAATTGCGCAAACGCTGCAAATCTTCCCGATGTTTCTGTTCTGCTGCCGTCATTTCTCCCACCTGCTTTCTCTTTTGTTTTCATATTTTCATACTATCATAAACCTTCTGGTTTTACAAGCCAGACGGGATAGCCAGATGTTTTTTCGCATGATGTTTAGAATAGTAACGCCAACCTGATATTATGATTGTCTGTGATAAAAATAAACTGGATAAAAACCGATGTAATGGCGCCCCAGACTTTATCATTGAAATCACCCCGCCAGGAAACGCTGCAGATGATTATATCCGCAAACTGTATTGCTACAAAAATGCTGGTGTCCGTGAATAATGGATTGTGGATTTCCGCCGCAAAACCATTATGGTAAATTACTTTGGGAAAAATTTGTTCAGCATACAGTATTCCTTTGACTCCACAATCAAAGTTAACATCTATGATGATTTGAATATTAACTTTTCTGAAATTGCTGAATCGTTGAATGGATAACAAAATGGTTATTAAGCCAAAAGTCAATTTCTATTAAATGTATTATTTCCAAGTAATGGAAATACCGCAAAAAATACAGTAAAGCTGTTATTTTTGCGGCAGAAACCTTCGTAATTCCTTTTTATCTACAATCTTTCTTTTATTAAGAACAGGCTTTTCATCAGCAGATGTCACTCCAACAATAACCTTTAACGGCGTATAAACCTCATTCTTGGTGTATCTTTTTTTCTCTTTTTTCTTTTTTGTACTTTATTCATTCCCAATGCATCTCCCAATTCATTTAAAAGCTGTCTTTTACACATACTGCAATATCTTCCTGAATGAACAGTCTTACCACAGTTTTCACAATAAAAATACGCATTTTCCTCATCTTCTACATGCAATCTTTCCTCTCTAATCCAATTTTCTATTTGTGACATCGTTACTTCACAATCTTCTGAAACCTGTTTCATTGTCACATTTTCATGCTCATCTATATAATTCCTAACCTCCTGAAATTTTGTTTCCTGCTTTTTCTTGCATTCAGGACAAAGAACCTCTCCTGCCAAATAATTAAACAGTCTCCTGCATCCACTGCACGCTCTTACTTCCATACCTGTCCCTTTCTTATTCACAAGTCCACAAATTATTTCCTCTTAAATTAGAAACCATAAAAGCCCTTTCTGTCCATTTCTAAATTCCTTACAAATAATCTTTAACGCAGCAATTGCAAAATTCCTTCTGACATCTGATTTGCCTGTGCAAGCATGGAGATGCCAGCCTGTTCCAGAATATTATCTCTTGCCAGAGCAACCATTCCCACTGCCATATCCTCATCACGAATCCGTGATTCTGCGCTCTGCAAATTTTCCGCAGCATTGATATCATTCAAATACGCATGATCCAATCGATTGGAAACTGCCCCAAGATAGGAACGGCTTTTTAAAAGAGAGGCAATTGCACGGTCTACCCTGAGTAATGTATCTGGCCCATAAGCATAAAATTCCTTTGATGTACCACCAACCATCTGCGTTACAGTATAAGTATAAGTTGCCGTTTTTGTTCCTGTTATAACTGTATAAGGCTGCGGTTCTCCATTTGCATCTGTTCTCCACTTTGTCTGAGTAATCATGGTTGTCATTGTTTTCTGAAACGTCGTCGTTTGCTCTGTACCACCTACATTGTCATTACGATATTTTCCATCTCCTATCTTCTCTGCGCCTGCCAATAGCCGCGGATCATATTCCTTATCAGGAGTAATAGAACAATATCCATCTGGGAACACATTATAGTCTGCCATATTAATTGCCCCTAGTCTTGTATCTGGAAAATCAATCAAGACTCCCTGAAAAGAGTTTGCACCTGCCTGAATCCAATATCCCTCTTCTTCAACACATACCAGTTCAATCGGCTGATTTTCTACTTGAACTTGTGTCCTAAGCCTTAAAGTCACATCTTCCAAAACTTTTCCTGGTAATGCACTTGCCTGCGAACACCATCATCCCTGTAATCATAAAAAATAACCCTGTATGGATTATCTGCATCCTCCTTTGTTCTCACAAAATGTGTATTAAACGTCTTCTCTACCACTTTATCTACAATATCTGCTGCAATCGTTTTTGCAGCATTATTCACATACGTACTGTAACTTCCCCCAAGCTCTGCCTGTTCTGCAGGCGTCAAAGCATCAAATGCCGCCTCATCCTTCAACCTACCCACAGCCGTAATACAATCTTGCAGATTGATTACTTTGAAATCCGGGGTTCCGCGCTCCTTACTACGATCTTCATTATAAATTTCCTCTACCCTAATATTGCCTGCTTCAAAACATACTCCCTGTATTCTGTTACAGGTATAACATTCGTATCCGATTCCTGTGCCAATTAACTCTCCAATATACTGCAATAAATCCTCTTTGGTCGTCAGATTGGCAATAGCCGAAAAATCTACTGTTGCAGTATAGTTATCACTTAATTCAGGTGTCCATTCACCCTTATATATACCATCTGTTGCCGAATTATAATAATCCGGAGGCGGTACTGGTCCATATGAAAAAGGAGGATTTGCAGGATCTGTGCTGCCTTGGTTAAAAACCGTAAACTCTTTGTCTGTTGTAATCTGTTTATTATTGGCGCTGACATTCGGATTATTTACCGTTAACTGTTTATCGTGTGTTGCCCATGCTGGAAATGTTCCCTGTGCATCTACATAATAAGTCTTCATGGAATATTTTGTAGATGGCTCAACTATCTCCGTTGTAACAATCTCTTTATCTCCCTGCAACACCTTAATTGTATTAAACTCTGTATCTGTTGCTATCCTATCAATCTCCTTTAACAGTTCATCCACTTCCATCTGGATTGCAAACCGGTCGTCCTGTGTATTGGTATCATTATAGGATTGAACCGTCAATACCCGAATACGTTGCAAAATTGCTATCTGCTCACCAATGCCTCCTTCAGCTGTATTAACCATACTGATTCCATCTGTGACATTTCGTGCACCCTGATTCAATCCACGAATCTGCGCCCTCATTACTTCTGAAATAGCTAAACCTGCAGCATCATCTGCAGCACGATTAATTCTATATCCCGTTGAAAGCTTTTCTAACGCTGAAATTTTTGACTTATTGTTGATATTCAACTGACGTCCTGTAAAATTTGCTGATAAGTTATGTTGTACAATCATAATATTATCCCTCCTTGGAAACTACCGTCCGATGTATGTGGTATAAAGGCCTGAACCCTGACCATTACAGAAAAATATCCCTTATAAGTATATTTTTTGTCGAAATATACCCATAACGAATATATATCTTTATAGTTATCGGATCTTTCCCCAAAGAACTTTATACCTAATAAGTATATTTTATACCGAAAAATGTGTTTATTTCACCACATATCACCCTATAATATACCTAATACGTTATATTATACGCAATTTAATACACTGCTCTAAAATTAGCTGTTACTAATTTAAATTCTCATCTGACTGCAAATAATATTAACCAGATTCAAACTGGCATTACTAAACTGGATCATGGAGGGATTTGATGGAAAAATATAAACAGGAAATCGGTGCCCGTTTGAAACAGGCACGAAGGGAAAAAGATTTAACCCAGGAAAAATTTTCAGAAATGCTTGGCATATCGCAAAAACATTATAGTGAAGTAGAACGCGGACTTGCCGGTCTGTCTGTAAAACATTTAATACAAATCAGTGATATTCTGTCGATTAGCCTTGACTATTTATTAAAGGGGACTGAATTCACTCCACTCCCCAGTCAAATTCAGACGAATGTACAACTCGAGGAAATCTTCTATTCCTCTTCGGAACACACCCAGCAGCAAATGCTCCAGCTTGTTAAAATCGCCTGGGAAATAGAACAATATACAAAAAAGCATGGAAGCAATGCATATCCTGTCACACAAAAAACTCTGTCTGACAATTAAATTCTTTCACAGGCAATTCCCCTATTATTCCTATAGCAGCTAAATATTACTTTTTTGTTTGCCTGAATCCTCACAGCCCATACCATCATATATTACAAACCATATAATGGTATGGGGTGTGAAACATATTACGGTTTTGGCATTATAATCTTTATCTACCGAGCCACCCACTAATATCGTTCTCTTTTAGTATCTATTTTCCTCCCTCCAGATAATAGATATGCTTTGTCGAAGTATACATTAGTAAAAACAAACAATTTTTTTCTTCTATTGTGTTTTTTGTGTTCATTTTTCACAAAATATGGTATAATACAAGAGTTAAGAAAACAGGGATGTTATTGTCGGGGATTCTCCTGGCAGAGCAGAATGGAGTGGACATATGAAAGTATTTATTGTAGGAAAATACAATACATTTACGAATGCGTTAATCAAAAAGCTTCATAAGGAAAATGACGTTGTCTATGTACTGACCGGAGATAAATATTACGGCAAAAAACCGCATAATGTCTTTGAACAGTACACGTTTTCCTATTCCAGTGACAGTATCACGGAAGTTCTGGACAGTGTTCAGCCGGATGTTATATTATTCACCGGAGCATATGATTCCAATTTTCAGTGGTTTAATATCCGAAATGAGTCTATGCATTATCTTTCCGGTTTAATCAATATTATTCTCTCCGCCGAAAACCATAATGTCAAAAATTTTATTTATCTGTCTTCCCATCAGGTGTACAACAACCATTCCGAGTCCCTGATTTCAACAGATGCAAAGACAACAGCAAATGACTATATCGGCATTGCAATCGCACAGGGAGAAGATTTATGCCGGCACTTTACCGAGACAACCGATTTGGATATCCATGTCCTACGTGTTGACAATTTATATAAAACACCAGAAAACCTGGAAGATGCTACGGATGTCTGTTCCCGGCTCTGTCTGGAAGCAGCAAAAAAGGGAACGGTTACCATTAATGAAAATCTTACTTTTTCCATGATTAACCTTTCTGATGCTGTTTTTGGCATTTACGACTTTATCCATGGAAAAGATTTTGAGCATTTTATCTACCACCTTTCTACCAGTGAAGCAATCACCGAACTGGAAATCGCTGAAATCATTCGTTCAGTAGACAGTTCTGTCATCATAAAAGACGACACAGTTGGCGGTAAGCAAAAGATTATTCTGGATAAAACAAATTTCCTGAATGAATTTCACTTAAAAATATTCCACAGCTATGAAAAAACCATTCCGGAAATATATAAATATATCAAACGAAACAAAAAGAAATTCCAGACAACGGCAGAAAGGAAAAAAGTCAGTGACAATAAATTAATCAATCGTTTAAGAGCGCTGTTTCAGGCAATGCTTCCATTTATTGAGAACTGTATTCTGTTCATCCCGGTTTTTATGATTAACAACCGTACCGTTGGAAGCCAATATTTTGAAAAACTGGACTTTTTCCTGTTGTATGTTTTACTTTTTGCTGGTGTCTATGGAACAAAGCAGGCTATTTTTTCTGCTACGTTAAGTGTAATCGGCTATTTTTTCCGACAGCTCTATAACCGTACCGGAATGGAGGTTTTAATTGACTACAACACTTACCTCTGGATTGCACAGCTCTTTATTGTCGCAATGTCCGTCGGAAGGCTTCGCGACAGTACAAAGACCATCAGTTATGATAAAGATGAAGAAATCAATTTCCTGAGCAGTCAGTTGGAGGATTTGGTCGATATCAATGAAAGCAATAACCGCATTAAAAATATTTATCAGAACCGCATCCTGGATTATGATGACAGCCTTGTTAAAATTTACGGTATCACCTCTGAACTGGATTCTTTGGAAGCCGGAGCCGTACTCTTCTATGCTGCTGATATTATTGGGCGTATTCTGGGAACAGAAGATGTTGCAATCTATCAAATTGCAAATGGAGATTACTGCCGTCTGTTCTCCGCCACTTCCAAACAGGCAAAAAGTCTTGGGAAATCCGTAAAATATTCTGCCATGACAGAAATGATGGAGGCCATTAATAATAAACAGGTATATATTAACAAAACAATGCATGAGGATTACCCAATGATGGCAAGCGCCATTTACCGCAGCAATGAACCAATTGAGTTAATTATGCTCTGGGGGCTTCCGTTTGAAAATATGACTGTATATCACTGTAATCTCTTAACTGTATTAGGTTACATGATTTACAACTCCGTAGAACGTGCCGACCGCTATCTGGATGCTTTATCAAACAGACGCTTTATTGCCGGCACAAGACTTTTGACAAAAGATGCCTTTGAGGAATTACATAATACCTATCAGGATGCAATGGAAAAAGGATTCACGGAATTTATCATCCTTTCGGCTTCCAGCCGATATGCCATGACTTATGAACAGTGGAGCCAGAAACTTTCTTCCAAACTGCGTTTTTCCGATTATCTTGGGATTGATAACCAAAACAGAATCTGTATTCTGCTTACCAACTCCAATATCAAGGACGCACAGTTTATTGTACAGCGTTTCGCCGAAATGGATATCATTTGCACACCAGTCTGAAAAGCAGAAAAAGGAGGGGACTGCCATGACAGTACAGCATAAGATACTTCTTATTCTTCTGATTTTTTTGGTAAATACTCTGATTGCCGTTGGCTATTTTGTGATTGGATTCATCCGAACCAGAGGCAATAAGGAAAAGAAATGGACAAAATATGTCATTCTTTCCATATTTATGTTTCTCTGTCCGGTTACAGGACTGCTCTTTTTAGGACTTGGAACCATTTTATATAAGATATTTTTTGACAGCAGCATTGATTTGGCGGCAATCACCTTTTCCAAAGAACGTGTTGATATATTAGAACGCCCTGATATGGAAACAGAAATGAATCTGGTTCCAATGGAAGAAGCTATTATTATTGATGACAAAGAAAATTTACGGCAGCTTCTTTTAACCGTCCTGCGTGGTGACATTTCCAAATCCATCAACACAGTTACGAAAGCCTTAAACAGCTCTGACTCAGAAGCATCGCACTATGCGGCATCTGCGATCATGGATATCATGAATGAATTTCAGACCACCCTGCAGAAATTCCATGCACAGTTAGAAACTGACCCAAACGATAAAGAAGTCAATCAGCTTTTTATTGAATATCTCATTAAAATGCTTAACACAAACTTCTTATCTGATATGGAATTAAAAACCTACGTTTATTCACTGGTACAGGTCTGCCAGAATGTATATGAGCACGATAAAAGCAACTTAAAAACATTTTATTACAGCGATGTCATCAATTTACTGGTAAAAATCAGCGATATCCAGGCAGCAAAACTTTGGGTTTCCCGCTTACAGGAAGAACATCCTGACGACATCGAAGCATATCGCTGCATTCTCCGCTTTTATTACCTTACCCATGATAAGGAACAATTTTTCCATTACATGGACCGCCTGAAAAGATCTGATATTGCAATTGACAAAGACCTGCTGGAATTAATTCGTATCTATAGCTAAAAACTGTTCAAAAATAACTTTTATAGTAAACGCATAAAATACATGCGTTTACTATAATATTTCTCTAGTGCGTGTTTGAAAATTGCTTTTTGCAAGATGTGCTTCTCACTTTGTGGGAGATTTGGCTCAAATTTAGGAGGTGTAGCGGGCTGCATCGACTAAATTTGAGCCAAATATAGCGCAAAGCATAGAGTGCAGATTGTGAGAATGAATTTCCAAACACGCTCTAGCACAAAAAAAGACCAGGTTAAGAAAAGAATTGATATTAAACAAAAAATGCAAAAGAAAGGAGCAAAAATCATGTCTATGGAAGTCAGAACAATAATAGAGTTTATACAGGCGCTGACAGCTTATACTGTCTGTGTTTGTCTTGTACCCTATATTGTCTTTCATGACTTTTTACATGAAAAATGCCTTTCTGAAAAGTTTATTACGGCTATTTTGATTGGGAATTTTTATATTATCAATGTTGTCTTTGTAATCTTTCTGCTTAAGATTCCTGGCAGAATCAGCCTGTACGTTTTCACCATTGTCCCGGCCGTTATTGCCTGGATACGGATTAACCGTCCAGATATTGGGGGATTTTTCTCCCTGCTGCATAACCCTCTATCCCGGCTTTTTTTAGGAGAAGCTCATTTCAGGACAATTTTAGATGCTTTATTTTCACGTCCAATAGAGATATTTCGCAACAGCCTTCGTAATGTGTTCTCCCATATACGGAAACACATTTTTGAATGGACTTTATTATTGGGACTGATTGCCTTTAATATCTACTATTATGGCTATCAGACTACTACAAGCTATATTTTTGGCGCTAGTGACCTTACAGTACATCAGTTCTGGATTAACGAAATGGACAATGGTATCATTTTCCAAAATGGTATCTATCCTTTTGGGTTCCACAATGTTATCTGGTTCCTGCACAATTTTTTCGGCATGCGTACCCTTTCGATTCTGCGCGTATTTGGTGTTGTAGAAACACTGTTTATCTATATGATGATTTATGTATTTCTGCGCAAAATCTGCCGTTCCCGGTATCTGCCGATTCTGGGTGTCTTTTTATTCACCCTGCCGGACCTTTTCGACTTTCAGGCAACAATGCGCTATCAGTGGTCACTCCCACAGGAATTCGGAATGATTTTCCTCTATCCCTGCGCCTATTATCTCATCCAGTTTTTTGAACGTAAAAAAGATGAAATTCAGACCCGGCAAAAACTGGCACAGGAAAACAGGCTTTATGCCTGGCTGTTTCAGTACCATATTATGCCAAGCACCAAAAGCCTTGCCTTTTTTGCCATAAGCTTTTCGCTTACACTGGCAGCCCACTTTTATATTACAATCATTGCGGTTGTACTATGTGTTACTATTGCTATTGCTTATTTCCCCATTGTTTTCCACCCAAAATATTTTTGGTCCATTGTACTTGCGGGTATTATTAGCCTAAGCTGTGCAGTTGCTCCATTGGGGATTGCCTATATGCAGGGAACCAGGCTTGAAGGTTCCCTAAAGTGGGCACTCAGTGTTATCTTTCCAAAAGAGGAACAGGATCCTGCCAATACAATAGAAGAAAACCCTGGTACATTTGATAACCTTGAAAATTCAAATTATACAGAAGAAACTGACGGAGAAGGAAATTCTATCAATATCGAGGACGAAAATACAAGCGGCATCTCTAACAGCAAAGGAAGTACCGTTGACAGCCAAAATAATGTTACTAAAAAAGACTCTGTTGAAAACAAAACTTCCATGCTGGATACCTTAAAAGCATTGCCTGCGAAAATCCCTTCCTTGGCAAAAAGGGCGAAAGAAAAACTTATTATATTTAACAGGCTTGCAAGCGCTTATCTTAATGGCGCTTATAATTATAACATACTGTGCTTTTATATCTTAGGCGCAACCGAGATTCTTGCCGTTTTTTGCTTGCTGATGATGGTGATTCGACGAAATTTTTATTATCGCAATCTATTTGCCATCAGCATATATTCCATGTTCTTAATGATTATGTACAGTGCACAGGCATTAGGACTTCCGGTCATTATGGATCTTGCCCGTTCCAGAATCTTCCTTGCCTATGCCACCCCACTGCTTATTGCCTGTCTTGCTGATGCTGTTTATGTTTTTTTATGTTGGCCATTCAAATACCATAAAATTACAGAAATTGTCCCGATAGGACTGATACTGCTACTTACATGCCTGACACTGATAAATGATTTTATAAAACCACTCAATATTGTTTATTCTCTTCAGCTTCCTGGAGAAATGAAATGCAATTATGAGATTATGGATACCTGTCCAGAAAAAAGATGGACTGTTGTAACAACAACAAATAGTATGCAGACACTTCGAGAAAAAGGCTGGCATATGGAAGTCTGTACTTTTTTAGGGAAAATGGAGAACTACACAAAATATACTAATGTAACCATTCCGACAAAATATGTTTTCTTTTATATAGAAAAAACACCTCTTGACTTTGGTTATGATGCATACAATTTAGTTACTGAAGAAATGGCAAACAGTGGTCTTGTTTCAGAAAGCGCAGCTGCCCAACAGGCTGAATTTGGCGGGTCCTCTGTTTATTATACAGAAAACCGTTACATATTGGAAAGCAAACTATATTACTGGGCAAAAGCATTTCAGGAAAAGTTCCCAAAGGAATTCCAGGTTTATTATGAGGACGAATCCTTTATCTGCTACCGAATTATTCAAAATGAATACAATTTATACAATTTTGCTATTGATTATGGCTTTAATGGATAGGAGGGGTTTTTGTGAAAATTTCAAAATCAGCTTTTGTTACAATGTCTGTTACAATGATCGCAATACTGGTACTATTCCAGTTTTCCAACATATCGGCTATTTATGCGTCACAGGCTATGAAAAATGCAAATGCAGAACAAGATATTACTATTACATCCAATAAAACAATACAAGCTTCCAAGCTGCATTCACCTTCTACCTATGAAACGGCATTAATAGGTGGAAAAAACAACTGGGAAACAATGATTGCGGAAGAATGGTGTATTTATACCAAGCAACGTTACTATCGCTTTCCTTCTCTTCGCGACTTATATGAGAACATCTCACAAAACTGCAAACTTTTAATTGTCAATGCTTATGTAATTGACTCAACTGAGGATATTAATATTCTGATAAGCCTTGCAAAAAGAGGAGTCAGCATTATTCTGACCAGCCTGCCGGATATATCACTGTTCCGCTCCTACCCAAAACTTATGGAGCTTACCGGGGTACGCAAAATTGAGGCAGATTCTTACTACACAAATGGCATGACAGTTTTTGAAGGATTCTTGTTGGGAGGTAAAGCAACATATAATGACATGAAAAAAAGCATTCCTTACTTTAGCCTGGAGTCTGGTACAAAGACTTACATTTCTGCCGCAATAAAAAACCAGGAACAAAAAAATATTAAAAATGAGGAATTACCGCCTATCCTTTGGAGAAATTACTATGGAAATGCTTTTATCTTCTGTGTAAATTATGACTTTTTCCAAGACCATACCGGACTTGGAATGCTCACCGCTATGATATCCGAAACAACCGGCTATAACCTTTACCCTATTGTTGATTCACAAATTGTAATCTGCCAGAACTTTCCTTACCTTTCCAATGAAAATTCCTCCAGAATTTCACGGCAGTATTTCTACACCAGTAAGGCATTTTGTGAAAATGTACTCTGGCCAGATATTGTATCAATCTTAAGCGCAACAGGGGATAAATTCAGCGGTATGATTGCGCCAAAGCTTGAATACAGCGATTCCGAAGATGTCAGTCTGGACTCGCTCAAGTTTTATTTTAAGCAGACGGAAAGAATCTCTGGGGAACTTGGCATTTCCGGGGATCAAATGGAAAGCATTTCCTTCCATGATGAAAAAATTTTATATGACACAGAAAAGTTCAAACAACTTGCCCCTGATTATGACTTTACTGTATTTTCACCAGGTAACATGCCGGAATCGGAATACGACTACTATCTGAATTATTTTGGGAATGAATCTGTTTTATCAAATATACGCACTCTTGTTCTTCCAAAAGAGCAGGAACATAAAGCGATTCTTTCCTTCTATAATACAAAAATAATGTCTCTTGCCTGCACCAATAATGGATTTTCCCATGCGGACAAAGAAGATCTATATTTGCGCAGTATAGAAACAGCTCTTGGCTATTCCGCTGTTTCTCTTGACTTTTCCCGTGTTATCTATCCAAATGGCAAAGCAGACGACTGGACAACTTTATCCAGAGATATGGCACGTTTTTTAGATACCTACTGGAAAAACTTCCGAAAGGCTTTTAAGCAAGTTAATATTTCCGAAGCCGATCAGAGAGCACGAAAGTTTTTCGCCCTGTATTATAACTATTATCGGCGCAACGATACGATCAGCCTGTCTATTACCAATTTTGAGGACGAAGCTTCCTTTCTGTTGGATCTGGCTGACGAAAAAGTGGTTTCTGTTTCTGGCGGAACTTTCACAAAAGCAGAAAAAGATAAATATGTGATTCACGCTGATTCAAAAACGGTATTAATTGAAGTAGCAGAAGACCTTAGTGAAAATTAACGATATCTCCGGACTGATACAACACCGGAAAAAAGGAGAGACTATGAAAGTGTGTATTATTGTCGAGGGCTGCTATCCCTATGTAGTAGGCGGTGTATCCAGTTGGGTACACAGTCTGATTAAGCAATTTCCCAATGTGGAATTTATGATACAGACAATCGCTGCTGACCGGAGCATCCGTGGCAAATTTGTTTATGAAATGCCGGATAATGTTTCTGAAATCCGTGAAGCCTATGTCCAGGATGTAGACTGGGTTGGAAAAAAGAAACGCCGCAAAAAACTTCATCTGGGCAAAAAGGAATTTGAAGCTTTACAGAGCCTTATATTAAATGAAGATATTGACTGGAAAGGCGTCTTTGATTTTTTTAACAAGGAACAGTTTTCCCTCAATGACCTTTTAATGGGAAAAGATTTCTTTTTGATGGGAAAAGCACTATATGAAAAACGTTATGAAAATATTACCTTTTCCGATTTTCTCTGGTCGCTGCGCTCCATGTACCTGCCACTGTTTCTCTGCCTGAAAAATCCGCTTCCAAAGGCAGATTTATATCACTGTGTTGCAACCGGCTACGCCGGAATGATGGGCAGTATGGCAAAAATTTTATATGAAAGCCCTCTTTTAATTTCGGAGCATGGAATTTATTCCCGTGAGCGTGAAGAAGATATTATTAAAGCAACCTGGGTAGAAGGCGTTTACAAAAACGTCTGGATTGAACATTTTAAAAAGATGTCCACCTGTACATACAATACGGCCGATTGTGTAACTTCGCTTTTTGAATATGCACACCAGCTTCAGGTAGAACTTGGCTGTCCAGAAGAAAAAGCAATCATTACGCCAAATGGTATCGATCCAAAACGCTTTGAAAACATTCCTGGCAAAAAGGAAGAAGACAACGGCTATTTTAATATTGGGGCAGTTTTGCGTATTGCTCCGATTAAAGATGTTAAAACCTTAATCAACGCATTTTATTATGCCAAACAGAGAGAACCTTCCTTAAAACTCTGGATTATGGGTCCCTGGGAAGAAGAAGATACCTACGCAAAAGAAGTCTTTGCCCTGGTCGATTCCCTAAAACCACAGGATTTGGTTTTTACCGGAAGAATTGATGTATCCCAGTATCTTGGACGAATGGATGCGACCATCCTTTCCAGTATCAGTGAAGGGCAGCCGCTTACAATTCTGGAAGGTTTCGCTGCAAAATGCCCTGCCATTGCAACCAATGTTGGAAACTGCGAGGGATTAATTTATGGGGAAGGTGATGACACACTCGGTCATGCAGGTATTGTAACTGACACCATGTCTGTTGCCGGGCTTGCAGATGCCATGGTACAGATGGCTCGCAATCCTGAACGTTCCAGGCAGATGGGCATCATTGGATATAACCGCCTTATGAGCAAATACCAGCTTTCCCAAATGAAGGAGACCTATTATAACCTTTATCGGAAAATGGCCCAAATCAGCGGATGTGAATGGGATGAAACGCCTTTTAAACGGGCAGACAGGAGGTAACAGATTATGGCAAGTCTTGGAAAAACCATAAAAAAATCATTTGAGAAGAAAACAATATCTTCTACTCTGTTTGGAATGTTTGCCAGCACACTCACTACAATTGCGCCTATGCTCCTGATTATGGGCGGTATCATTGTGCTATATAATGTACTGGATTACAATTCCGTTATTTATGCAGACCGTTTGCTCTTTACCAGCAGTATCCTGTACATTTTTATCTTTGGACTGATTTCTACTGCACCTTTTAATACGGTTCTTTCACGTTATATTACTGACCGTATTTTTGAAGAAGACTATGATGCGATTCTGCCATGCTTTTTTGGAGGGCTGTTTTTAAACCTGACCGTCAGCAGTTTAATTGGAATTCCATTTTACCTGTATTCCTACTTTGTTGGCGGAATTGACCCTTTATATACCTTTACCTGCTATTTCGCATATATAGCGCTTTGCCTGACTTTTTACTCCATGCTCTACCTGTCGATTACAAAGGATTATTTAAAGATTTCCCTCTTTTTCTTCTCTGGAGTAGTAGTTATGGTACTCAGCGCACTACTGGCTGTAAAAGTATTTCACGCTACTGTAGTTTATGGCATGCTGCTTTCCATTGGCTGCGGATTTTTAACCATCGCAATCTGTGAATGTGGATATATCAGAGTATATTTCCCCCGGAATAATCAGAATTATTTCGGATTTATGCAATATTTTAAAGAACACTGGCAGTTAAGTATTACCAATCTGTTCTACTTTCTCGCCATGTATTCCCATAACTTTGTCTTTTGGACTATGCCGGACCGGTTGGTGGTAAAAGATACTTATATCTGCTACCCGCCTTATGATATGGCGACCTGTCTTGCGATGTTTACCAATATTTCGGCAAGTGTTATTTTAATCACGCAGATTGAACTTCATTTCCATGAACGGTATAAAGCTTATTCCGAAGCCGTAATCGGCGGACGGATGCGTGATATTGAAAAATCAAAAAACCGTATGTTTTCACTACTCTCCCATCAGCTTATGGATGTTGTGAGAAACCAGTTTACGATTAGCGTTATTGTTTACCTGCTCTGTGTCGTATTGCTGCCACGGTTTGGGTTTGCCGGACAGACCATGGAAATTTATCCCTGCCTTGCAGCGGGCTATTTTGTAATATTTTTACTATATTCCTGCATTATTTATTTGTTTTACTTTAATGATAAAGTAGGCGCACTTTTAACGACCTTTACCTTTTTGGTAATCACTGCAACAGTCAGTTTCTTTGCCCGTGACTTTCAGCCAATCTGGTATGGAATCGGAACATTTGCCGGATCTTTTTCCGGTTGGATTGTTGCCTATTTCCGACTCCGATGGGTGGAACGAAATCTGGATGAACATATTTTCTGCCGTGGGGTATTGATTCCATCTCAATACGAAGCGATGCCGACAAATATTGTGTTTCCAGTTGATAGCACAAAACAGGAGGAAGAAGAAAAGGAGGAACAAACACCATGACACTTCCCTTGCAACTGATCATTATCGCCTTAGGAATCCTTTTACTGGGAATTATCATTATTGCCGCAATTGAAAAGAAAATTTCCGAATCCCATGCACTGCTTTGGATTCTTCCATGCATTTTAATCATTATTGGCGGTATTTTCCCTCAACTTACTTATGGTTTATCTGACTTTTTCCATACAGGTTACCCGCCTGCAATTGTCTTTGCACTGGCAATTATCATCAGTTATCTGATTTTATTTCAGAGCTTTAAGTCACTTTCTGTCCTGACTATTAAAAATAAAGAGCTTGCTTCCCAGGTTGCCCTGCTGAACCAGCAAGTTGCACAGCTTGAAGAAACGGTAAACAGTCTGCTGGCAGAATCAGAGGAAAAGAAAGAGCATTCAAAGTAAAGGACGAAGGAGTCGAGATGAAAAAAATTTTGTTTGTAATGAATACTATGGGGCGTGCCGGAGCCGAACGTGCTTTAATCGCTCTGATGAATACACTTCCTAAAGATCAATATGAGATTTCACTTCTGGTCTTAATCAACCGGGGAGAGGTTTTTGCAGAGGTTCCAAAACATGTCAAAATATTGAACAAACATCCTGATATACGCTCTGTCCTCTCTTCCGGCGGCAAAACCGTTTTAATGAAAACAACACTTCGCTGCTTTTTTTATCACTTAAGCGGCTTTAGAAACATACCATACCTTTTTCGAAACTTGCTTTTGCAACTAAAAAAACACAGACTGCAGCCGGATAAGCTTTTATGGCGGATTATTGCTAACGGAACGCCTGCCCCAAAGGAAACCTATGACCTTGCCGTTGCTTATTTAGAAGGAGGGAGTACCTATTTTACAGCAGACTTTGTGCATGCTAAAAAAAAGGCTTCTTTTGTCCATATTGACTACAAAAAAGCAGGCTATTGCAAATCACTTGATCTGGATGCCTACGATAAAATAGACCGTATTTTTTCTGTTTCCAAAGAGGCAATGGAAAGTTTTTGCCGTGTTTATCCAAACCACCGGAAAAATTGTTTTCTATTCCGCAACATTATTGATACCAACTGGATTAAAAAACAGAGCCAAAAGCAACTCCCTGCTTCGGACCCCTTTTTTAAAAGCCAGGCCGAATTTAAGCTTTTGACGGTTGGGCGTTTAAACTACCAGAAAGCATATGATATTGCAATCCCAACACTGCGTCTGCTCCGGGAACAAGGTTTTGATGCAGACTGGTTCGTGTTGGGAGAAGGCGATTTGCAACATGATTTACAGCGTATGATCGCTAAGGAAAATTTGACGAAACATTTTATTTTACTCGGCAGTACAGCAAATCCTTATCCTTATTACCGCCATGCCACCTTATATGTCCATGCTACCCGCTTTGAAGGAAAAAGCATCGCTATTGAGGAGGCGCAGGTTCTTGGTAAGGCAATTGTCGCTTCTGACTGCACGGGAAACCGTGAACAAATTAAGCACAATATATCCGGTTACCTTACGCCCCTGTCTGCCAAGGCAATCGCAGACCATATTGCCGATTTACTGAAACATCCTCAAAAAAGAGAACAATTTGAAAAAGCAAGCGCTTCCATTGACTTAGCGCACAGAGAAGATTTTGCACCCTTTTTTGAATTATTAAATGGAGATTTTGTATGAAAAGAAATGAATTATTAATTATTATCCCAGCCTATAATGAAGAAGAATCCATCGGGAAATTCCTGTCCCTTCTGGTTTCCTCAGATGTGATAAATTTTGCTGATATGCTTATAATCAATGATGCTTCTACTGACGCCACATTAAACATTGTCAAAAAAATGAACATTCCTGTCATCAGCCATCCCTATAACCTTGGTTATGGCACAGCACTTCAGACAGGATATAAATATGCTGTTTCCAACCATTATAAATATCTGATTCAAATGGACAGCGATGGACAACACGACATCTGCAACATACAAAAAATTTACAGTTGCCTGCAAAGCCGTGAAACTCCTGACCTTGTGATTGGTTCCCGCTTTTTAAAGGAAAGCAGAACCTTTCCCATTTCGTTGAAAAAAAGACTGGCAATCCACTTCTTTCGAAAAGCAATTAAACTTGCCAGCAAACAGGAAATCAGCGATCCAACCTCTGGCCTTCAGGGACTTACTTACCCTGTTTTTGAATATTATGCACAAATGGGAAATTTCGACAACAATTATCCTGACGCCAATATGCTTGTCCAGATGGCACTTCTTGGCTACCAGATTCGGGAAATTCCTGCTGTCATGCACCAGCGGAAAGCAGGAAAAAGCATGCATTTTGGAATAATAGAACCCCTTCTTTATATGTGCATCATGTTCTTTAGTACCTGCAATGTATTTGTCCGCAGCAAAAAGAATATGCTTACAAAACCAATTTCTGATAAAGGTGGAACTTATTTTGAAGAAAACTAGAAAAAACATTATTATTTACATATTAAGCTTAATCTTACTATTTGCAGGAGGAGGAGCTGCCGTGCATTATTATCAAATTCACAGTGTATCGGTTGTTTTTTTACCACAGGAGCAAAATGAAATCACAGGAATGTTAAACCGTCCGGGTTGCGGCTGGTATCAGCTCTATGCGTATTACCTTACCCCAGAGGCTTCCCTCTCAACAGACAAACTATATATTTCTGAGGAGAAGGATGGCTATACCTTTCGCCTTGCCCTCTTAGAATTCAACCTTGCAGAATACAACCATCAAAAATTGGATACTGCTGCCCTAAACAATATCGAAAAAGTCCTGCAGCTCTTTTCCAACACAAAGTCTAAGGTTATCGTCCGTTTCCTTTACGACTGGGATGGACTTGCAATGCAAAAAGAACCGGCAGAACGTTCCATCATTGAACAACATATGAAACAGGCAGGAAAAATATTAAATAAGTATAAGAGCCTGATTTATACCACACAGGGAATCTTTGTCGGAAACTGGGCAGAAATGCATAATTCAAACTACCTGTCTGCAGAAGATATGACAGCCTTGCTTGCCTGCTATGCCAGCGCCACCGACCCTTCCATTTACCTTGCAGTGCGCACTCCGGCACAATACCGGGCAATTGTACAAGAACTGGAAGAACACCCTGAGAAATACGATGAGTATGATGTTTCTGGCAGTAAACTTCTGGAGCGCCTGGGACTTTTTAATGATGGCATGCTAGGTTCCATCTCTGATACCGGAACCTACCGTGAAGCAGATGCTGCTGTCACGCTAAATGATAAGCTTGCCGCCCGGGAAACTGAACTAAACTTCCAAAATGAACTGTGCCGGACTGTCCCAAATGGTGGAGAGGTTGTTATTGATAATCCTTACAATGATGGAGAAAATGCCATAAAAGATCTGGCAAAAATGCATGTGTCCTATTTAAACCGAATATATGATGAAGCTGTTATCCAAAAATGGAAGGAAAGCACGTATACCGGTTCCGAAAGCCTGTATCAGGATCAGTCTTATTATAATTATATCACAGATCATATGGGCGCACGGTATGTTTTAAAAGACTTTTCCTTCTCCCACAGTCCATCAAAAAAACAGTTGGCAAAAGGCAGACTGGAGTTTGAAAACAAAGGTTTTTCGGCTCTTTACCAGAAAGCTGCATTAACCATTACCATGATCAACACAGAAACAAAAGAAGAAACAATTGTCTGGGATTCAGAAACAGAAAAAGAAGGAGAAGACGCTGTCTTTTTGCCAGGCCAGGAAAGCATCTCTATCCCCTTTTCTATTTCGCTGTCTGATTATGAAGAAGGGGTATATACCTTTACAGCCCAACTAACTGACAGCGAAAGCGGTGAACTTATTTCGTTTGCAAATGACAGCTTTAATGAAGTAACAGGCGGATATGTGCTGGGAACAGTTTCTATTTCTAAATAAATTTTTTCTCCTAGAGCGTGTTTGAAAATTGCTTTTTACAAGATGTACTTTACACTTTGTGGGAGATTTGGCTCAAATTTAGGAGGTGTAGCATCAGCCAATTAATACATGTTTCCCTTCAAATGCAAAACCATATTTTCTAATGCGGTCAGCAGGAATTCCTTTTGCCTCTATAGCTGCCGCATATCCTTTTTCCTCTATCTGCAAAAGCGCTGCCTGAACGGTTTCTTCTAAGCCTTTCTCTCTCTGAGGACGTTGAACTTTAAACTCCACAATAATAGTATCATCCTTTTCATTCCCCTTTAACGGTTCCAGCATAACATCATAACGCCCAAAGCCGCTTTCCCTGTTGGAAGTAATCGTATATCTGTCTGATAAGTCTACCATCAGCCCCAAAACGAATCCATGGTAAAAGCGTTCTGGCTGTGATTTTTCAGACGGTCTTTTTCCTGTATCAAAGTTGCTGAAAGTATCAAACGCCACACGGTTCATGTATTCATTCATTGCATCAATATCTCCTTCTAACAACGCCTTAATAAAATCATTATATGCCGGTGAATACTGTTTAAACCAGCCCTCAATCATATTTTCAAACATGATTTTCGTTTCCTTATTCGTAATCTTTAAATCATATTCTTTTTTTCCTGTATTATCATTAATTGAATAACTTTCCACCCTTACATACCCACTGGCAAGAAGCAGACTCCATATTGCATATTCATTGTGGTCAAGCTGGTTAAATACAATCTGTTCATCAATTCTTGTATGATATACTTCTCCCTTTAACAGGTTTTCCATAATCAGCTTTACATCTTTGCTTCCCTCTTGTATCAGTTTCCCTACAAGACTATTACTGCTGGTATTTGCCCAATAAGTCCCCAATTTTTTTTCATCCAAAAAATTTATAATAGACCACGGATTATAAATATCTGTACTTTTTCCGAAAGTAAATCCATCATACCAGGATTTAACATCTGATTCCTTATCAGACATCCCAAATTCTGCCAGGGCATCAGATACCTCTTTCTGGGTAAATCCAAACATATCAGAATATTTATCAGAAGTGGTGGTCACCACAGTTAAATTATTCAAGTCTGAAAAAATGGACTCCTTGCTGACCCATGTAATCCCCGTCATCATTGCTCTGTCTAAAAAAGGATTTGTTTTAAAAGTAGAATTAAACAGATTTCTGATAAATTCTACAATCTCACTCCAATATCCATACACATATGCTTCCTGCATTGGCGTGTCATACTCATCAAGAAATATAAGCGGCTTCCTGCCATAATAACGCCCCAGATAATCAGTAAGTGCCCTGATGGAATCTGAAGCAATATAGTTTTCCATCTCTGGAGAAATTTTGTGAAATAACTCTTTTTCAGCCGGATTCAAATAATCGCCTTCCAGTAAAAAATCACATTTATTATATAATTTTTGAATATTGCGGCAAATTGCTTTTCTTGCCAAGGGAAAGGTCGTTTCTTTTATATCAGCAAAACTCATGGCTATAACCGGGTATTTTCCCTGCATGTCCCGATATTTTTCCTCTTTCCAAATCTTCATTCCCTCAAACAAATCACTCCGGTCTGCATAGTTAACAGAAAAAAACTGTTCCAGCATACTTAAATTAAGCGTTTTTCCAAACCTCCTTGGACGGGCAATCAACGTCACTTCATCGTCATTTTCCCACCACTCTTTGATAAAAAGTGTTTTGTCAATATAAAAGTTATGATTTACCACGACTTTTTCATAACTCTGTTTTCCGATTCCAACTGTTCTAGCCATATGCCACATCTCCTCCATCTCCGTTTTATTTATACTAACACAAATGCAGGCAACTATGCAATTACAAACTCCGATAAAGCTGCTGTTCTTTAATAAGTTCTTTATATAAATCTTCAGCGCTCCAGAATATATTATGAGGCGTAATAACTGCTTTCAATCCAATCGGTGAAATAGAAGCTTTTTTGTATTCATCTAGAAAATGATCCAGCATATTGGAATCCATACCAGAAAATACCATCATTTCTGATGGAAAATCTGATCCGGTATAGGCAATATTCTCCTTATGAAAGCCGGATATCCTAGCAAGATATCCCAGTTTTTGAGAATATAAAGAAGGCTTTACCTGTGAAATACGTATCTTGAGTTTGCTACATATGCTTTCCATCTGCATTGCCTTCCCCTGTTCTACATGAAATAAAAGAATGTGCGCTTTATCTGCCATAAAAATCCTCCATGCCACATTTTTTGCGGCTTAAATAGTGATGAAAAATGCTGCTTTTGCATTTTTCCTGTGTGAAACAGTAATCATTCTTGGAGACGTTTTTTGTCTCTTTAGAATGATTTTTCACACTAACTCCTCCTTGTCATCGCAATAAATCTGAAAAGCTGCTATGATTATAACAGTTCTATTTCGAAAGTCAAATTTCAAACACGCTCTAGCCGAACTACAATAATCTCACTTTCCGTTGCCACTCCTCTGTAACGTTTTCCTGAAGATCCGCCTCCATTTCCTGCCAGGCTTCTTCCCTCTGACTGTGCTTCACCCGCTGACTGATCCCGAAGATAGGCAATTCTTGTATTCCCTTCTTCATCCCGAAATGTTGGGTGGAAATAACCAATTCCCTCTTGTGCCATATAACTGCAAAAATTAATCCTCATATATCACAACTTCTTTGACATACCTCTCTATGATCTCTAATGCCAAATCTGCATCTTCCTCCCAAATAAATTTTTCTGATTCCACCTTATGAATCTGCTCATCTATTTGAACAACCTGCTCTTCCAGTTCCCTGATGATTTCCTGTTTTTTTTCCATCTCTGCCCGAAAAGAACAAAACTCTGCCTGCTCCCCCAAAGAATATAGCTGGTAACTTTCATAATGCTTCTTTTTCAATTGTTTAAACGCCTGCTCCTTTCGTCTGATATCCTTCCATAAAACAATACGTTTATTCCTCAAATCCTTTTTATGCCTATTAACCATTTCTGATACAAGATTTTTCTCTTCCAGATATTTCTTCAAACAGGATAATACCTTCTGTGTCAAAAATACTGCGTCAATCTTATTAACACAGCCATCCAATCCAGTTACATATCGATTATAACAGGTAAAATAAGGATTTCTCCCTTCTTTCAGCCGCAGTATCCGCTTGCAGCGGCCACACACCACTTTTCCGGCAAGTGGATGCCTGCTTTGCTTTCTCTTTTGCTTTCCAGAACCTTTATCCCTGTTTTTCTGTATTTTTTCAAAATCTTCTCTTGCAATAACTGGAATATGATGATTCTTAATTCTTTTCCAATCTTCCTTTGCCTTTAAAATATTTTTTCCTCCTACCTGCTCTCTTTTTGTTTTCCCATACTCTATATCCCCAACATATACAGGATTGCGCAGGATACTGCAAATGGTACTGCTGCTCCAGTAAAATTTATCCCCTTTTGGCTTTCTGGAAGTCTTGCCTTTTTTTATCTTAAATTCAATTGGTGCTGGAACATTTTGGGCATTTAATCTTTTGGCAATCTGAGAAGAAGTCATTCCCTGTAACGCAAAAGAAAAAATTAATTGGACAACCTGTGCCTCCTCCTCACAAACCACAAGCGTATGCCTCTCATCTGAAGATTTTTCATAGCCAAATGGTGCACTGCCACTGACATACTGCCCACTTTCCTTTCTTGCCCGCAAGGAAGTCTTCACTTTCTGTGATAAATCCTTGCTGTACAAATCGTAAAGAAGATTTTTAAAATTCACATCAAAGTCCATCACTCTTCCCTGATAGCATTCACTATCATAATGATCATTGATGGAAATAAAACGTATTCCCAAAAAGGGAAATATCTGTTCCAGATAAGCTCCAACTTCCATATAATCCCGTCCAAAACGAGAAAAATCTTTCACAATAATACAGTCAATTTTTTCATTTTTTGTATCCTCGAGAAGCCTCTGTATTCCCAAACGGTTAAAATTTGTTCCTGAACATCCATCATCTATGTAAATGGTGTCTTTGATACAATTCAATTTTGTCCCTAAACCTTTTGATTGCTCTATACTTTTTGATTGTTCTATACTTTTTGATTTTGCCTCTCATTTAATTCCACCAATGACAGAATAAAATTTTTATCTTCATCTGATACAGTAACATAAAATGTCAAAAACTCTTCGGGAACATCTCCCCCCATTATTGTTTCCGGGGAAATCTGTTCTTTTATGATATTTGAATCTTCATATACCGTCAGTTCCATCAATTTCTCCAAACTTCCATCATTGTAGGCAGCTACCGGTGTCTTGTAGGAAACAATTGTGTATAATACGTTAAGGTCTCCAACCTTACTCTCCAGTGTGTCCATCTCCGCATCTGTATCAGATGGAACGTCTGCGTAATTTAATCCATTATACTGGCTGAGAATTTCCTCATCCAAAATAGTATTGATCAAATGCCCATCACTTGAATATATTTCTATCTGTGAAAGCCCCTGTAAATCTTTTCCCCTGCTGCCCTGATTTACACCACAGCCAGCCAATCCTATGGCGGCCAGAATCCCCATCAGTAAAAAGCATATTACCTTCTTCATTTAGCTTCCTTCCTTTCTATCAATAATTTGCATACAGTTACCAACAATATGCAAAACAGGAATATGATTGGAAAAACCGGACTCCACGCATTTGTGATAAGCCCTATCGCCACTGCCAGAGCGGTTGCAGGCAGAGCTGCATAAACCCATGCGAACTTACCACGTGAATTTTTCTTATGGATATACTCTGTATTCTGTGCAATGATATTTTCCGCATGGATTGACATACCCGCCATGATTAATAGCATAACTGCCGCAGCATCTATCAGCCAGTCCAGGGCATTGCACACTTCGCTTCCCACGATATCTTTTGCCATAAATATAAATTCTGAGCCAAAGAAGAACAGTAAAACGCTTAATACGATCATGCCTGCATATCTTTTCCGGTTCCGGCTGCTATCCTTGCGAAAGGACTTTATGATTGCCTCATCAAACAGCAATGAATTTGAGCAGATTTCCTGATAATGCTTCGGCTGGAAAAAAGTCCATACCAATATGGCGATTCCTATTGCCATAGTTCCCCAATATAGCGGGAGCAGAAGCTGCCTATAATCGGAAAAGCTGCCAAAAATATCAGAACTAATAATCAGCCCCACCCCAATAGCAATGTTCTTCGCACGATGCCGCTTATAGGAAAGAAACCCATCAATCGTCTCCTGGCTTACGTAATAGCCACCGCTTTGGTTATTCTCATCTGGGCTTTCACTTTTCAACAGATAGTCCAATGTCACACCAAACATATTGCTGATCCGCAATAATTTGTCAATCTCCGGTATCCCCCTGTTACTTTCCCATTTGCTTACAGCCTGACGTGACACATCCAACAATCCTGCCATTTCCTCCTGAGAATATCCTTTCTCTTTGCGGATAGCCTTTAATTTTTCTCCAAAAGTCATCTTAAACAACCTCGCTTTCTATTTTTTCTGTCTGGATTATAGAATCAAAGCTGTCTAAATGCTACCACCTTAGCGTGTCATCCTGTCAATTTAGCGTGTCATTCCCTGTTTTTATTGTACACCCACCGACTTTCAGACAGCTAATTTTCATATATGCCTTTCAGGGTAAACTGGTCTAAGATATGCCCGTCCATTTCCCGGTAAAGCTCGTTCAGCAGAAATCCTCTCTCCAAATTCATCATTTTATCCAAGGCATACACATGAAGTTCGTATATGTGCGGCTTATCAGGCGGGGTCATCCCGCCATAATAGGAGGAAAGCTTCGTGGACTGCTCTCCACCCTGTATACTCGTCCAGCTATTCCTTCCCTGCACAAAGTCATCCGCCGTCTGGCTCTCATTCTCTTTGATCTCAAAACGGGTTATATTTGCCGCCAGCCAGTGTATCCATGCGAATCCCCCAGTCACCGGGTATGCGTCCTTGTCCTCTAAGACAATGGCAACCGACACAGTTCCCTGCGGTGCATCTTCCACCGCAAAGGGCAGGGAATAAGTGGGGATGCCGTTTTCATTAAACTGCGTCCCATGCCCGCCGTATTGGGGCTGTATTACCCCGTTTATGATACCGCTGCTTGTAACATTCATCTTTGAATCCTCCAATCTGATTTTCTGATGATATTATAAACGGCGGTTCCCAGACAGTAAATTACCCACTTTTTCGTGGGTACTAATCCGGGATAACTCCCTTTTCCTCCAGGATATGTTCCATGCCATTTGCTTCCAGGTAATCAATCCCTATATGCTGCATAACCCTTAACGCCTCCAATATTTTCATTCCCATATCATCTGTTAGTGAATATTCCACATGGAGCGGGTATCCCTCATAGGATTTCTTTTCCACAAATCCATAGTCCGTCAGTTCTTTTAACTGCTCCAGCAGCATCTTCTGTGTGATGCCGTCTATGTCCCTTTCCAGCTTTGCCAGAGATGTGGCCCCTAAACGCAGCCGCCACAGGATGATCGGTTTCCATTTTCCCTTGATCATGTCATGCACAAGTTCCAAAGGGCAGGTATATTCCGTCCGCATTTTCATAGGCAGATACTCCTTTCGCTTTCCGCTATTTCCTATTACTTCGGCAGAATACTGTTCCTGATAAAGCAAAAGCATCCACTGAATTATACCATAAAAATTTTCTGTTTTTCACCCGATGGCACGTTACTATTCACGGCCATTCTAAACATCATGCGAAAAACCAGCCGTGAATAGTAACGATGGCACAAAAGACATTTTTCGGGAGACATCAGCCTGTGGAATTATCCCCGTACTTATGGTATAATCTAATTTACCGCTACGAAATTTTGGGGAAATGATTATGGAATTTACAAATCTGCTCGATGCAAAAAACCGCAATGAACTGAGGGAATGGCTCATAAATAACCATGATAAGGAAAAGTAATGCTGGGTAATCGTGAAGCGTGGTCGCCCAGTTGACGATGACACTTTCTGGTACATAGATTCTGTTGAAGAGGCCATGTGTTTCGGCTGGATAGACAGCACCACAAAAAAGATGGATAACGGCGTGACTGCCCAAAGGCTTGCCAGATAACAAACCATCCCATCCTCCAAGTACACCTTCGAACGGCACAAAACAGTAAATTTTTTTAATAACCAGATTACACTCCTTTGTTAATCATGGTAATATAATCAGAAATCCAAATGTTTCTTTATGCGTAGTTTCCCGATAAACCGGGAGCTGTCCCTATGATCCAATTGTCCAATATCCATCATAAGCATATCCAGTTTTTCCAATCAACAAATGTTCAGATTTAGTGAATCCTACTTTCTGAATTGCTTTTATTCTTTCTACTGCATATATCGGAGCCTTGGTAAGCACACCTTTACACCCCAACATTTCCTCAAGTTTTGGCGTAATAAGCGAAAAAATGTCACACAATATATCTTCTTGTTCATAATCACTTCTCACGTCTACCCTTAAAATTCCCATATTATTAAATTTATCTTCTGACACTCTCAAGCATAATTCTATTGTTCCGATTACACTTGATACTGTCTTATCAACAATAGAAAGCCTAACAAACCAACCATTTTCATATGACATATGCCAAAAACCAATAGCCTCTGCCATTCTTTCTTCTGTTGCGTAATAAAAATTATCTCCATCACAATTATCACTATTAAAGAAAGGTAATGCCTTTTTATCACTATATACTTTTAATAAATCATCGCAATCTTCGTTTTGAAATAGTCTAATTAAAAATTTTTCACTTTCAAATTCTGGACATTTTTCATATATATTCATGAGTTACCCCCATTAATTCCAATTGAACAAAATCGCTGCGCAATAGCCTGCCAAGGCTGTGGCGCAGTTTCTTTTTTTCTAAAAAAACAGTAACAAAGTTGTCCCAAGATAGTATTGTTTAAGTACGACCAAAAACAACCTTCACATACGGGCTTGTCCCTGTCACTGCCTATGAAAAGAATACCAGTTAACTGATTATACTGCAAATATTTTTATCAAATTCGTGCCCTCCATAAAAGCACATTGAACCAGCTTATACCTCTTTATCAAATGCCGATTTGTTCAATTTTATAAACCGGAAGTTACCGCTTCCTAATAATCCAATCGTCATCTTGCGTTTTTCTTTCTGCATAGTAGCCGCAAGACATATCCTTTAAGGCACTAACAGAGTTATCTAAGTCAAAAACCCATTTTAGAGATACGAACCTTGCTTCATCTATTTCATGCGTTTCTCCACATAAAAATTGCCACATTCCGTCATCTTCATCATGTGATACATATAGAATAGGCGCTTGTCCCTCTATTATATGGCAACAGATAATCGCAGCAGTATCGGGTGAATCATAAAAAGGAAATTCCATGTCTACTACTCCTTTCAAATTCCGATTAAACAAAATCACTGCGCAATAGTCTGCCAAGGTTGTGGCGCAGTTTCTTTTTTTCTAAAAAAACAGTGACAAAGTTGTCCCAAGATAGTATTGTTTGAGTACGACCAAAAACAAACTTCACATATGGGTTTGTCCCAGTCACTGTTTATGAAAAGAATACCATTTAACCGATTATATTGCAAGTATTTTTATCAAATTCGTGTTCCTCCATAAAAGCACATGGTTACTTTCCCCATCCCGTGGAAAGTAACGTACTTTTTGATTTTCCCCATAGGAAAATCAAAAGGGTTGAAAATGGAGCAAAATATGGTATAATCCCCTTATATAAATCGAGACTTGCGAGGAAAAACCTATGATTAGAATAAGACCATATAAAGCTTCGGATGTAGATACGATATTATCGTGGTGTCATGATGAAAAAGCATTTTATCAATGGACAGCAGGTATCCTCGGTAATTACCCTATAACACAAAAAGAATTTTGTTTTGTTGAATCTCTAATACCGTTTACTGCATTTGATGAAACAGGAATTATTGGCTTTTTTACACTAAGGAACCCTGATGAATCATTGGAAGAATTACGCTTTGGATTTGTTATTGTAAATCCTCACAAAAGAGGAAAAGGCTATGGAAAAGCTATGCTCCAGCTAGGTCTAAAATTTGCATTTGAAATATATGGAGCAAAAAAAGTATCATTGGGTGTTTTTGAAAATAATCTTCCAGCTTATTACTGTTATAAAGCAGTCGGTTTTAGCGATGTAGTTCTTGATACAACAGAAAAATATTGTATTCTTGGTGAAGAATGGAAGTGCAAAGAATTGATTATGGAAAATAGATAAATTCCCATTTGCCAGACAAAATCCCCTATTGCCGTGTTTCTTTCCAGATCTAGAGGATTCGTGCTTTCAAACCTTAATCTCCATCCCGTTCTTGAAAGTGAACCGGATGTCCTCCCTGCTGTACACCATGGCATAATTGTTCCATTTATGCTTCAAATTGCTGAAAAAGAAAATTTGTTTTCCATTGCAAACTCTTCTGCATAGGAACCAACCGTGGCGCAAATGGTTAACTTGGTAAGATCACAATCTTCAAAAGCTGTTTTGTCGATTTTACGCACCCCATCTGAAATGGTGACATTTTTCAGATTGATACAGCCGCAGAAAGTCAGTTTATGGATTTTGCGCACTCCGTCAGGAATGATAATATTGGCCAAACTAGTACAGCATTGCATTAATAATCAAGTAATATTATACTGCCAAAGGTACT
>CANSYK010000022.1 GCA_947651225.1 uncultured bacterium
CCGGCGCTGTAAACGAAGCAAAACGCAAGCGTTTTTTTCGTTTACTATAATTATTGAAAGGAGATCACTATGCAGGAAATAATTATAAATGCGCTTCTCATTGTTGTGATTGTCATGGCAGCGATATTTCTTTTTGTTGTTGGAAGGAGTGAAAACGGGCGGATGACAAACAAGCAGAAGAAAATGCTGGTTCGCATCCTGATTTCTGCTACTTTGCTTTTGGTGCTTCAGTCTGTATCTGCTGACACCTTTGATCAGCTGGACGGCTGCCTGTTCCTTTCTGCGGGACGCTGGGTACGGCTTGTCCTTTATCTGGTCAATTATTTCATTATTGGTTATGACATTTTAAGAAAAGCCATAAAGGGCATCTTAAACAGGCAGGTGTTTGACGAAAACTTTCTGATGGCAGTTGCTACGATTGGTGCTATGGCACTTGCTATTTATGAGAATGGTGATTATCTGGAGGCCATTGCCGTTATGTTGTTTTATCAGGTGGGGGAATGGTTTCAGGGATATGCCGTGGGAAAAAGCCGTCGGAATATCAGTGCCCTGATGGATATCCGGCCCGATTATGCCAATGTAGAGCGTGGTGGTAAATTAGAGCAGGTTGATCCTGACGAAGTGGGTATTGGAAGTATTATTGTGGTTCAGCCGGGAGAAAAGGTGCCGATAGATGGTACGATTGTGGAAGGGGTTTCTGCCCTGGACACCAGTGCCCTGACTGGGGAAAGTCTGCCAAGGGAAGCAAAAGCCGGGGATGAGATCATTAGTGGATGTATCAATCTGACAGGAGTATTGAAAATACAGACTACAAGGGAATTCGGGGAATCCACAGTGTCTAAAATTCTTGATCTGGTGGAGAATGCAAGTTCTAGGAAATCAAAGTCTGAGGATTTCATCTCAAAGTTCGCAAAGGTCTATACACCTGCAGTATGTTACAGCGCATTGGCTTTGGCTATTTTGCCGCCTGTCATTCGAATGCTGTTTATGGATATGCCTGCCGGCTTTGGTGTTTGGATTTACCGTGCATTGACATTCCTTGTTATTAGCTGTCCTTGTGCGCTTGTGATCAGTATTCCGTTAAGTTTCTTTGCCGGAATTGGAGGCGCAAGCCAGGAGGGTGTTTTGGTAAAAGGTTCAAATTATCTTGAAATCCTTTCCCAGACAAAGTATATTGTATTTGATAAGACTGGTACTTTGACGCAGGGTGTTTTTGAAGTAAATGGAATCCACCACAATGAGATGGCGGATAAAAAGCTTGTTGAGTATGCTGCACTGGCAGAAAGTGCATCTTCCCACCCTATTAGTAAGAGCTTGCAGCGTGCTTACGGGAAAGAGCCAGACCGCACCCGTGTGAGCGATATTCAGGAAATCAGCGGAAATGGTATTATTGCCAAAGTAGACGGTGTGGAGGTTGCTGCCGGTAATGATAAGCTGATGAAGCATTTGAATATTCAATATTTTGACTGCCATCACACTGGTACCATTATTCATATGGCAATCAATGGGGAATATGCGGGACATATCGTAATCTCCGATGTTGTAAAACCACATTCTAAGGCGGCTATTGCTGCTTTAAAAATGGCAGGCGTAGAAAAAACTGTGATGCTGACTGGTGATGCAAAAAAAGTGGCAAATCAGGTTGCATCTTCTCTTGGTATTGATGAGGTATATAGTGAACTGCTTCCTGCAGATAAAGTGTCCAAAGTGGAAGAACTTCTGCGCATGAAACTAGGTAAAGCAAAGCTGGCTTTTGTGGGTGATGGAATCAATGATGCCCCTGTGCTGTCCCGTGCAGATATTGGTATTGCAATGGGAGCTATGGGTTCCGATGCTGCTATTGAAGCGGCAGACATTGTACTGATGGATGATGACCCAGCAAAGATTTCTAAGGCGATTAAAATTTCAAAGAAATGTCTAAGGATTGTTTATCAGAATATTACGATGGCTCTTGGGGTTAAATTTGCCTGTTTGATTTTGGGTGCCGTTGGTATTGCCAATATGTATCTTGCGATTTTTGCAGATGTTGGCGTTATGATTCTTGCCGTTTTGAATGCAATCCGCTGTCTGTTTGTGAAAAAATTATAGAGGGGGGCGGCCTGTCCTACTAGATGCAGTCCGTTTCAGTCAAAGCGGAACTGGAATAGTAACAATAGCAGAATAGGCTGCCTCATCATCTACCTATTTTTCTGATGATTTTTTGATTTATCAATGTTATAATGTTATAGTAAACGCATAAAATACATGCGTTAACTATAATGGATGCGCACGGATACACATAGGAAGTTATGCTGCTTTGTAGCGTGTATCCGGCGCTGTAAACGAAGCAAAACGCAAGCGTTTTTTTCGTTTACTATAAAAGATGGCAGATGTTTTGAGCGGTTGTCAGGATGGGAACAGAAAGTGGTGATATTAAATTTATTTCATACAGAGAGTGTGGAAAGTATTGCAAGAATTGGGCGGTAAGGAACTGTAGCAGTTGTTTTTCTACAGTTTCTAAGATATAGTAGGCGTCTAAAGGATAGAGGAATCGATAGAATGGAACAGAAAGTGGGAATAAAAGGAGCGGCTTTTGGCAGGACAACTTTACAGATCATTGCAGTATTGACAATGGTATGTGATCATTTTGCATGTGTTTTTTTGAATCCGGAACATTCGTTTTTTTTCTTTGAGGAAGGGCTGAATCACACGATTTATAATGGATTTCGAATTGTGGGAAGGCTTTCTTTTCCGATTTTTTGCTATTTGCTGGTACAAGGTTTTTTGATGACACATAATTTGAATAAATATATGCTGCGGCTTTTTGTATTTGCCATCTTATCAGAAATACCATATGATTTGGCTTTTTCTGGTGTTCTTTTCAACTGGAAAGACCAGAATGTGATGTTTACACTTTTGTTAGGACTTGTGGTACTGTCTTGGCTGAAACATTTTGAAGCAAATTGGATGGCAGAGGGAATTATTGTTTTGTCAGGTTGCATCTTGGCGTTTTTTTTACAGACGGATTATTCATGGTTTGGGGTTCTGCTGGTTGTTGTGATGTATCTTTTGCGGAACAACTGGCTGCAGCAGATGTTTTGGCTGTCATTGCTTATTTTTTCGCAGGGTGGGATTGAGGTCTATGCTGTTTTTGCATTGCCGCTCTGCTATTTCTATCAGCAGGATAAAGAGGAGAAACGTTTGCCACGGTATTTTTTCTATGTGTTTTATCCACTCCATCTGTTTGTGCTGTGGGGAATTCATTATTGTGCAAAATAGACAAAAAAGTATGGAGGCAACAGTATGGAGATAGGAGAGAATGGCAACAAAAAGTTAGTGTCTTTTAACAAAAATCTTTCCGGTCAATACATTTTGCCCGTCCCAATACAAACAGGTAGCCAAGGCAGATAATAAGGCAGAAGGTTCCCAGAAGCAGGAGTGGAAAAATTCCTGCTTTTGGGATGGGCAGGGCCAGATAGAGCTTTTTTAACAGGCCGCCGAGAAGAAGCAGGCAGCAGCAGGGGATAAAAAAGAAACTTCCTACGGGAAAAGAAATATAATGCCGTAAGTAGAAGCCTTCAAAAAGTGTCATAATAATCTGGCTGATTAAAGAGCCGACTAAGTATGCCTGAATTCCATAAAGTGGTACAAGGAAAATCAGGAAATATATTTTTATAAACAAGCTGATTGCAGTAGCAAAAAAAGTAAGCTGGGTTTTCCCAAGTCCATTGATAATACTGGTAAAGGTAGTGGAAAGGTATAAAAAAGGGCAGAGCCATGACAGGGCATAGATGTAGACGCCTGCATCTTCACTATGAAAGATTAGCATTCCAAAATCCTTACCAAAAAGCAGAAAAAGGCAGGTAAATAGATAGCCGATAAAGAGGCTGTATTTTCCTGACAGGGTAATATAATTGCGTATTTTATGTTCTGCGTGCTCTGCCTGTGCCTGTGCAATGGCAGGCAGAAGCATGACAGAAAAAGAGTTCGTAATCGAAGAAGGAAAAAGGATAAATGGCAAGGCAATGCCAGATAAAATACCATAAATGCTCAAGGCGTCCTGTGCAGAGCAGCCAAACTTTTTTAAAGCGGCTGGGATAAAGATGGATTCTACACTGTGCAGTATGGAAATTACAAGCTTTGTTGTTGTTAAGGTGAAGGCAAGAAAAATCAACTGGGAAATAATTTTGTCCCGTTTGGAAAAGGTTTGCTGCTTCTTTTTGGGCAGGAAGGAAGCGTTGTTTTTTGTATGGCCGTAAAATGATTGGTACAGTTTAAAGCAGTTGTAAAAGCAGGAAGCAGCTTCTCCGCAGATTAGCCCAATCACTGCAAAACGGCATCCCATTTCTCCAGTGGCAGAAAGAGAAAGGCAGAGGATTACAACAGAAGCAACCCGGACAAGTTGCTCTATAATTTGTGTAATAGCGGGGACTTTGGCTTCTTTGATTCCATAAAAGTACCCATTAATACAGGCAGAGGCGCCACAAAAAGGGAAAAGGAAGCAGAGGATTTTCAGGTAGGGAGCGCAGGTAGGTTCTAAAAGCAATTGGGAGGCAATCGGGTTAGCGAAAAAATGGACAGTACAGGTCAGGGTACAGGACAGGAGTGCAGAGATAAAAAGTCCATACTTTAAAATAGTGAGGTCTTTTTTTTGTTTTTGGGCAGGAGAACCAATATTTGAGGCAACAAGTTGTGAAATGGCAGTCTGGATTCCAGCTCCATATATGGTAAAACAGATTCCATAAACAGGAAAGACAAGCTGGTAAATTCCAAGAAGTTTCACGCCAAGAATATCAGAAAGAAAGATACGGTAAATAAAGCCGATAATTCTTGTGGCAAAACCAGCAATTGTAAGTAAAAGAGTTCCTTCTATTAATTTGTTCTGCAATTTTTTCATTCTTAATTTTCCTACTTTTCGTGATACACCACATTTTATGCAGAATTTTATTACTTATGATATTTTTTGTTGTTGCTTGCAGTTCCTAAGTGCGATTTCGCACCTTTTCTTTACAACTTCATATAATGTAGCAGAATTATGAACAGGAATCGAGGGGAAATGGAATGATATATCTTGATCATGCTGCTACAACGGCAGTACATCCAGAGGTAATGAAGGAAATGGTGCCATATTTTAGTGAGTTGTATGCAAATCCATCAGGAGTATATGAATTTAGTGAAGATGTACAGGAAATTTTGCGGCGTGTCCGCCAGAAGATAGCGGATAGTATTCATGCTGAGCCGGACGAGATTTATTTTACGAGTGGTGGAACAGAGTCTGATAACTGGGCGTTAGTCGGGCTTGCGGAAGGGCTTCGGGAAAAAGGAAAGCATATCATTACTTCCTGCATAGAACATCACGCAGTCCTGCGAACCTGTGAATATCTTGAAACAAGAGGATATGAGGTGACATATCTTCCGGTGGACCAAGAGGGGAAAATTTCTGTCAGGCAGTTAGAACGTGCCATTCGACCAGATACGATATTAATCAGTATTATGTTTGCCAATAATGAAATTGGGACCATTCAGCCAGTCAGTAAGATTGGACAGATTGCCAGAAGACATCATGTTTTCTTTCATACGGATGCTGTGCAGGCGTATCTACATGAAAAAATTGATGTCCGTAAAATGCGGATTGATCTGATGAGTGTCAGCAGTCACAAATTTCAAGGACCAAAGGGTGTTGGCTTTCTTTTTGTCCGCCGGGGAGTAAACCTGCCTTCTTTTATGCATGGAGGAAGTCAGGAAAGAAGAAAAAGGGCAGGAACGGAAAATGTTGCAGGGATTGTAGGAATGGGAAAGGCAGTGTCCATTGGGGAGCAGGAGTTTGCAAAAAACCATCGTCACTTAAAAGAAATGCGCAATTATCTGATTGGGCAGATTTTGGCAGAAATTCCATATTGCCAGGTGAATGGCTCGCAAGCAGAGAGGTTGGATGGAAATGTAAATGTGAGTTTCCAGTTTTTGGAGGGAGAATCTTTAATTATCCTGTTAGATATGGAGGGGATTTGTGTTTCTGGCGGTTCTGCCTGTGCTTCATCAGAACATACAGTTTCCCATGTTTTAAAGGGGATTGGGCTGCCAGAAGAAATTGCGCGTGGAACGATTCGGATTACACTTGGGGCAGAAAATACTATGGAAGAGATGGAATTTTTTATGGGACGTTTGACACAATTAGTCAATCAGCTTCGGGAGTTTTCAGATGAATATCAGGAAGTAAAGGATGGTATAAAATAACCTGGATCGTGTTTGAAAATGTATTCTTACCTTGCAAAAAGCAATTTCCAAACACGCTCCAGGAGTGTGTAGAAGCAGCCTGTACAGCTCCTGCATTATTTCTTTGAAGAAAGTATAGTAGAAAAGTCTCATCAGGTAAGAGAAATCTGTACTGGGTGACGTTTATGAAATTCCGTATAATGGGTAACTCCACATTGCGACAGCAGTTTTGGGAGCGTCTCAAAACAAAAGGCAAGGTGTTCTGATTTATGGGCATCAGAGCCAATAGCCAGAATTGTGCCGCCAAGTTCATGGTATCGTTTGATAATGGCTTCATGTGGGTTTGGGTGTCCAAGGCCATATTTTAACCCAGCGGTATTTACTTCAATACCTTTGCCGGAATGAATCAGGGAAAGCAAAATTTCATCTAAGATTTCAGCATTTTTTTTCATTATATTTTGATAAAAAGATTCATTGCGTTCCCCTGTTTTTTGCGCCTTTCGCATCGTGGGGCAGTAGCGGATAATATAGTCGATATGTCCATAGACGTCTATATCAAAGTTAAGCTGGATATTTTCATAGGTTGTTTCATAGTAATGAAAAATGCCATTTTCCTCTCCAAATTTTTCCCAGTACTCTTCATAATAAGGATCTATGTTATCAACAAGGTGGGTAGAACCAATGACAAAGTCGAAAGGATTTTTCTTAGGAAGTGCATTAATCGTTTCAAAAGTATCTTTTTTTAAACCCAGTTCGACACCAGTACGGATTTGGATGGAGGAATATTGCTTTGCAAGATTTTGTATTGTTTCAAAATAATCCTCAATGGAAAACAAAAACTCTATCTGGTAACGTTCTGAAGGGAAACCGTAGTCTATATGGTCTGTAAAGCAGATAGAAGAAAGGTTAAGCTGTATGGCACGTTTTATCATTTCCTGCATGGGAGTAGTGCTGTCGGCAGAAAAAAAAGTGTGTACATGGTTGTCAGAGAGTATCATTTTATGTTGCTCCTTTCATCCGTAATTTCTTGTATTCCAGTAATATCTGTGGATATTGTCATGGAATAGTTTGTATAATATACAACAAAACCTGGTTTTGCCCCATTTGGTTTTTTAATGTGCTTTTTCTGAATATAATCAATTTCAGCTTTTTCCTGGTCACGGGATTTCGAATAGTAGGCGGCAAGACGTGCAGCCTCTTCAAAGGTGCGGTCAGGCAGTTCTTTTCCCTCTGTTTTTACAATAACATGGGAACCTGCATTTTGTTTGGCGTGGAACCACCAGTCATTTCCTGTTGCAATCTTAAAGGTCAGTTCTTCATTCTGGAAATTGTTTTTTCCAACATACATATGAAAGCCATCAGAGGAAAGATAGTGAAATGGTCTGCTTTTTTCTGTTTTTCGGGAGGCCTTTTTTCCTTTTGGTGCGTGACGTTTGATATAACCGGCTTCACTAAGCTCTCTTCGAATGGCAGTAAGGTCTTCTTCATAACGTGCAATATCCAAAGAATTACTGATAGAATTTAAATGTTCAATTTCCTGTTGAGTTTCCTGAATTTGAATCGTTAGCGCTTCGAAGGTTCGTTTTAGTTTTGCGTATTTTTCAAAATAGCGTTTTGCGTTTTCTACTGCGCTTTTTGTCTCATCTAAAGGAATTGTGATTTCGGAATTTGTATAATAATTCTCACAGGTCAGTTTCTTTTCGCCACCCTTTAATTCATAGCCATAGGTAGTCAAAAGTTCCCCATATATTTTATATTTTTCTCTTTTTTCCGTGTCCTTTAACTGCTTTTTCTGTAAATCATATTTTTTCAGGCTGCGCTCTAAAACAGTCTGTGTAATCCGGCGTAAATCTGCAGATTTTTGGTGAATCCGCCCCATAATCTCTTTTGTATTGTAATATTCATATAGAAGTTTGCTGATGCTCTCACGTGTTTCTGTGTGGTATTTAGGGTTGTTCTGGTATCCGGTCAGTTCGGTGCCTGCAAATTCAACTGGCGTATCTTCCCGAAATACGATGGTGGGACAGAAATTACCATTTTTTATATCCTCCATTAAAGTGCAGAAATTCCGGTATAAGTGAAGTCGCTCCATTTCGCTTAATTCCTGTGCGGTATTCCGTTCCGAAAGAGAGGAACGGTAGAGGAGCTCATTTGCCATAACACTGCTAAAACCAGTTAGGGACTGGTAAAGTGCTTTGTCCAGAGGAAGCGGTTTTTCCAAAATAAAATGAAGAAATTCCTCTTCTGTTATTTCATAGGGATTCTTTTTTTCCTGTGTATTTGGAATAAAATATTCTCTTCCTGGCAACACTTCCCGAACAGAACTTACAAGCGCAGAAATATGTTTGATACTGTCAACAACATTATTTTCCTCATCACAGAAAATGATGTTGCTGTGTTTTCCCATCAGTTCCACATAGAGTTTTTTCTCGCAATAATCTCCCATTTCATTGAGGTGTTCCAAGTCAAAACAAATCACCCGTTCCAGGCCAATCTGAGAAATAGATTTGATTTTGCAATTGTTTAAGTGTTTTCTTAATACCATGCAAAACGTTGGAGCCTGTAGTGGGGCAGCTTGATTGTCTTGTGTCAGATAAATTAGGGGGAGGCTTGGGTTAACTGAAATAACAAGGCGATCCTGTGAACGGATTGTTTTTCCATTTTCTCCTGTGCTGCTGTTTTTTATTGTTAAGAGAAGCTTGTCCGCTTCTGGTTGTGCGATTTTTGTGATTCTTCCGCCTGTTAACGCTGCCTGCAGCTCTGAAACAACGCTGGCGATTACAATTCCATCAAATGCCATATTTTTTTCTGCGTTATACTTTAGGGATTGTAGAAAAATAAGTGCTACATCTTCTAAAGTACAACATTTCCTTTCTGGTAAGTCTTTTTTTTATTTTGAGTTTCAATAAAAAATATTCTATGGTTTTTCCTGTTTTTATTCATATTATATACTTTTCGTTTTATCCTTACAACAGAATTCTTTTATTAAATGTGTATTAATGTTACTTTTCTACGGTTCCTAATTGACGCCAAGAAAAGATAAAGGTATAATTTGAAATAAAAGTGATGTGGAAATGAATGGGTATGGCTGAATTGGAGGGAGGGTAGCGGGATAGATGGAGACAAGGGCGATTTTAGAACAGGTAAAGAGTGGAAAGCTGTCTGTGGAAGAGGCAGAAAAACTTTTTAAAAAGCAGCCTTTTGAGGAATTGGGATATGCGAAGTTAGATTCCCACAGAAAGATGCGTTCTGGATTTCCAGAGGTCGTATATTGCAGTGGAAAACCAGATGAATATTTGCAATCGATTTATCAGAGATTATATGATATGAATGGAGAAGTTTTTGGAACAAGGGCGAACAGGCATCAATATGAACTGGTGCGTCAGGTGATTCCAGAAATTGTGTATGATGAAATTTCCCATATTTTAAAATCAGAAAAGAAAGAGAAAGAGTGTGCCGGAAAAATTGTGGTGTGCAGTGCGGGGACGGCTGATATTTCGGTGGCCGAGGAAGCTGCCCAGACAGCGGAATATTTCGGTTCTTTTGTCAAGAGGATTTTTGATGTGGGCGTCAGCGGGCTTCACCGTCTTTTGTCCCAAATGGATGTTATTCAAGATGCAAACTGTGTGGTAGCAGTTGCAGGAATGGAAGGGGCGCTTGCCAGTGTGATTGGTGGTTTGGTAAGCTGTCCTGTTATTGCGGTGCCAACTTCAGTGGGGTATGGTGCAAGTATGCATGGTCTTTCGGCACTGCTTACGATGATAAACTCCTGTGCGAATGGCATAGCAGTGGTAAATATTGACAATGGGTATGGGGCTGGCTATATTGCAACACAGATTAATAAGCTGGCTGTAAAGAACAGCCGTGAATAGTAATAACAGATTGAGAAGCTTTTTATCTTGCTTTTTTATGTGTTTTATTATAGGATATTACTAGTATAACACAATTTAATTAACCATACCTTTTGCTGGTCTGCTTTCCTGATAGCACAAGTGTAAAATCCTCAGCGCAGCCCACTGCGCCTACGTTTTTACACCTGCACTCTCAAAAAAGCATACTCACCAAAAGATAAGGTAATTAAATCGGATTATACTAGATTATAATATTGTCCGTGGTAAACGATACTTTTTTTGGAATATATATTAAAATAGGCTTTACAATAATGAAGTGACGAAGCAGAAATGAGGTGATTGTGAATGGTAAATGAAGAAAAATTACGTATCATGACACAAATAGCCTTGGATGAAACAAAACGACATAAAACAGAGATTAAAGAAGGTGGATATTATAAATTAGATTATATCCGTGCGCATATAATATCTGTTGTATGGAATCTGACGCTTGCCTATGTGCTGATCCTGTTTCTAATTGCTCTTTATAATGCGGATTATATTTTTGTGAATGTAGCCAGCCTGGAGTATGACCGATTGGGTTTTATAGTGTTGGGAATTTATGTGGGGATTTTGGTTTTAGGAATTTTATTTTCTTATTTTCATTTTAAAAAGGAATATGCTAAAAATCTGTTTATCCTGAAAGGATACTATACGAATTTAAAAAAGCTGGATGAATTTTATACGCAAAATCAAAATAAGGAGGAGACAGGGGATGACACAATTATTGGTGTTTAGGGAACATTTGCAGAAGTTTTATCAGAAATATACTTCTTTCCTGAATCTCCTGTTTCGTTTTCTGATTGGGTTTATTGCTTTTTCTTCCGTAAATCGCATGATTGGCTATCATACAATGTTTAATCGTATTTCGGTTGAACTTTTGTTAGCGGCAGGAAGCATGCTGATGTCAGGAAGTGTCTTGTTGTTTTTCACAGCGGGTTTTTGTGTGGTTCACATTTTTTATGTTTCCAGAGTGTTGGCAATGGTGATTGCTGTCATTTTTTTAATTATTTATTTTGGCTATGCCAAATTTGTGCCAAAACATGCGTATATAATTTTTGCAGTTCCGATTGCGATTCCACTTCATATTGCATATGGAATTCCGATTATAGTAGGGCTTGTTATGACGCCAGTGGCCATTGTACCGATTTCCTTTGGTGTGGGAATCTATTATTTTTTACAGGCGGTCAAGTCAGTGGTCAGTGTTTCAAATGATTCCAGCATTAATTTGTATCAGGCAGTGCTGCAGCAATTTTTTGCCTGCAGGGAAATGTATGTAATGCTTGTTGTTTTTGCATTGGTCACGATTATTGTTTATATTTTGCGGAACAGGGAATGGGATTTTGTATTTGAAATAGCCATTATTGCCGGGGCGGTTTCAAATATTATATTATTTTTGGTTATAAATTATCTTTTTAATATAGATATGAAAGCAATTCCTTTTTTGATGGGAACGGTGTGTTCTGCGTTGGGGGCATGGTTTGTGCAGTTTATGCGTCTTGCGTTAAATTATGCAGGAGTAGAAAATTTGCAGTTTGAAGACGAAGAGTATTATTATTATGTAAGGGCAGTGCCTAAAATGAATGTTGCGGCACCAAGTAAAAGGGTGAAACGGATTAATGCCAGGCATTTTTCAGAGCGTATGCCATCACTAAAAGAGGAAAAAGACAAAACGAAGAATTTGGATGAGAATTGAAAGGGTGAAAAAAATGGAATCAATTATTCAGGCAATTCAGGACACACTTTATTTTTTGTCTTTGCCGCGGATGACATTGATTGATGTAGTAGAGATTGTGATTATTGCTTTTGCGCTATATCATATTATTTTATGGGTGCGCAAAACCAGGGCATGGAATTTGTTAAAAGGAATCGTTGTACTGTTTATTTGCTATATTGTTGCATACTTTTTAGATATGAGTACAATATTATGGATTTTTAACAGGACACTGGCAATTGGTATTACGGCGCTGGCTGTTGTGTTCCAACCAGAACTTCGTAAGGCGTTAGAGGAACTTGGGCGAAAAAATTTTGTAGCGTCTATTATTCCTTTTGATGATACAAAAGATAGGGTAGAGCGTTTTTCTGACCGCTCCATTAATGAAATTGTTAAAGCAACTGTGGAGCTTGCAAGGGCAAAGACAGGCGCTTTGATTATTATGGAAAAGGATATTAGCCTTGCGGAGTATGAAAGGACAGGAATTACAATAGACTCCACGATTAGCAGTCAGCTTTTAATCAATATTTTTGAGCATAATACACCACTGCATGATGGTGCGGTTATTTTACGGGATGATCGTGTTGTATCTGCAACTTGTTATCTCCCCTTATCCGATAATCTGGGACTTTCTAAGGAATTAGGGACCAGACATCGTGCCGGTGTGGGAATTAGCGAGGTAAGTGACAGTACAACGATTATTGTATCAGAAGAGACAGGAAAAATCTCTGTTGCTATCCGTGGAAAACTGCTGCGCAATGTGGATGGGGAGCTGCTAAAGAAAAAGCTTGGAGAGCTTCAGGGAAAAAATGTAGAAAAGAAGGAGAAAAAGAAGTTTCATATTGGCAGAGGGAAAAAAAGTGTCAAGGTACATGCACAAAAGAAATAAAATACCCTGTAAAAGGCACAGGGAAGGTTTCTGTTTCAAGCAGGCAGGAATCAGGAAAGGCAGACGGGAGGAATATAGGTGAAGCAGGAGGCGAAAAAGGAGATTATGGAATTTTGGAAACAGATATTTTTCCATAATCTTTTTACGAAAATATTGTCTATTGTCGGGGCTGTCCTTGTGTGGATTGTGATTATGAATATTGATGATCCTTATAAGACAAAGGGATTTGTTGTATCAGTGGAAACCATTAATGAGGAAGCACTGCATTCTGTAAATAAAGTTTATGAGGTGATAGAAGGAAGTACGGCGAGTGTATCTGTTCGTGGTAAACGGAGCATCGTAGATAATCTGGAGGCGAGTGATATTAGTGCAACGGCAGATTTATCAGAGCTTTCTGATGTGAATGCTGTAGCGATCAGGGTTCGGTTAAAGAAAAAAGTATCTTCTGAGGTTGTTTTGGAATGTAATCAGGTTCTTAAAGTCTCTTTGGAAGATATGGAAACAAAGCAGGTAAAAGTTACTGTAGATACCGAAGGAATACCGGCAGAAGGATATTCCGTAGGAGAATGTGTTGCCCGCCCTAATGTGATTGAGGTGACAGGTGGGGGTTCTGTTATTGACAGGATTAGTTCTGTGCGAGTGAAGTTAAATGTAAACGGTGCCAGTCAGAATTTTTCAAAAATGTTAGAGCCGGCTGCTTATGATAAGCGTGGAAACAGGGTGATTTCTTCCACATTATCCTTTGGGGAAACACAGGTAAAAGTAAAGGCACAGCTTTTACAAAATAAAACGATACCAGTAAAGGCAGAAATAAGCGGAAAACCGGCAGAGGGTTATGAGGTTGTCGGAGTGGACTGTCTTCCAGAAGAAATAGAAATAGCAGGCGCTGAAAAGTTTTTGGCAAATGTTTCTGAACTCGTGATTCCAGTTGATGTTTCGGGGCTGACAAGCGTATCTTCCTCGTTACAACAAGAAGTTGAAGTCAGGGATTATTTGTCCGATAAAATTACAATTCCAGAGGAATATCAGAAAATATTGGTTAAAATAACGATAGAGAAATTGATTCGAAAAAAAATACAGATAAAAGCAGGGGATATTAAACTGCAAAATGTGGACCGGAAATGTGTGGCAGAGGCATATGACGGTGCAAAAGTTTTGGAAATTACGATAGAGGGCAGGGAATCTGAGGTGAGTGGTCTGTCAGAAAATGATTTGGCGGCTTTTGTAGATTGTGATGGCCTGGCGGTGGGAATCCACAAACTAAAAGTACAATTTAAGCAAAACGAATCTTATAAGATTATAAAAGGTGATTCTGTAAGAATTGTCATCAGGGAAAAGGAAGAACAAGAACAGCAGGATTTTGCGACATTGCCGCCGGAAGAAACAAAAGAGCCGACAGCAGAACCAGAAGAAACAGAAGATCCATCAGCGGAACCGGAAGAGGATGACTAATTGGTCAAATTATAGTAAACGCATAAAATACATGCGTTTACTATAATGGATGCGCACGGATACACATAGGAAGTTATGCTGCTTTGCAGCGTGTATCCGGCGCTGTAAACGAAGCAAAACGCAAGCGTTTTTTTCGTTTACTATAATTATTTTTGAACAGTTTCTAAGTGCAGATAGAAACGGAAAGGAGAAGGTTATGAAACCGGTTATCTTATGTTATGAGAAATGCACTACCTGTAAAAAGGCATTAAAGTGGGTAGAGGAAATGGGGTATGATGTGGAGGTTCGTCCAATCAAGGAAGAAAATCCTACGGCAGAGGAGTTAAAACAGTGGCATGAAAAGAGTGGGCTGCCACTTAAACGTTTTTTTAACACCAGCGGAAACTTGTATAAAGAAATGAAGTTAAAAGACAAACTTCCAGAAATGAGTGAGGAGGAACAGTATCAACTTTTGTCAACAGATGGAATGTTAGTGAAGCGTCCCCTTCTGGTAGCAAAGCAAGGTGTTTTTCCAGGATTTCGCCAGGAGCAGTGGGAAAATATATTAAAAGGTTAAAGTTGAAAGTTGTGGCAGCATAGTATATAGCCCGGTTATATTCATATATAGCCGGGCTTTTGATCGCACAGTTGACAGTTTTTTCTCAGGAAAATGGAGAACGGATTACCGGCTGGAGCTGTTTCCCTTTTAAAGCAGATTCGATTGTATCTGGAATCAGTTCTGTATGGGCAATAAGGGAATTACTTTTCTTTACATAATCGTCCTGTCCAAATGGAACAAAATAAATATTTTTAACATTCATTAGCTGCCCTAAGTTTTTAAAATTCATACCAAGTGCATCGTTTGTTGATACGGAAATAATCAGCGGTTTTTCATTCCTAAGATGCGCTTTTGCCGCCATCAGTACGGTGGTGTCTGTTATGCCATGGTACAATTTTGCCATAGTGTTTCCAGTACAAGGAGCGATGACTAAGGCATCCAGATAGCCTTTTGGACCAATGGGTTCCGCTTCCTGAATCGTAAAAAGCCCTTTGTTTCCTGTGATTTCCTGCACCTGGCTTACAAAGTCAGAAGCTTTGTGAAAACGGTTATCCATGCTGCTGCTGTGTTCTGAAAAAATAGGGATGATATGGTACATTCCTGACATTTTTTTAAGTATATCTAAAATTTTGCTGTAAGTACAGAAAGAACCGGTAATTGCAAAACCGAGCGTAACCGGCGATAGTATATCTGTCTTCATAATTTACCTCATTTCTGCAAGCAAACGTGGTCTGTTTTTTAAACGTTGTTTGCCTTTGCTTTTTAATACAATTCTTTTAGCTGGTTTTGTATCTGGTCAAATAATATTTTAGCAGAAGTTTTTGGTGAATATTTGCCAGGGATTCCTGGGCAGTGTTTTGCCGTAATTCCTTTCTGGAGGCAGTAATTAAAATCGGTTCCTCCAGGACTGGAAGCGATGTCAATAATAACAGCATCGTTTTGGAGCTTGTCGATTACCGCAGGAGGAAGGACCATTGCGGGCGCAGTATTAAAGAGAATGTTAAATTTTGAATAATCCTCCTCTTCTAAAAGCTGGTAGCCATATGATTTGGCACGTGATTTAGCAACAGGGTTTCTGGTAGAAATGCTAACATGGCACTTTAACCCGTTTAGTTTGTCAGCAAGGATTTCCCCGCATTTACCAAAACCAATCACAAGTACCTGGCTTTGGTGAAGGTTAATTTCACTTGCCTGGATTGCCTGGCAGATTGCCCCTTCTGCGGTGGCAACGGCATTTTCAATAGCAATGGCAGGGTTTTTAAAGTAATCTATACAGGTAATCTGGCTGTCATTGCAAAAATCTATAAAGTCTTTTGGAAGATTTCCACCAAGTACAATATGCTTTGCGGTAAGTCTTTCTTTTAAGCGGGACAGGAGTGTTGGAGGGGCAGGTATAGGAAGCAATACAAGAACTTTTTCAGCAGCTTCTTCATAACCAGCGGCTTCTACATCCAGTTCCGGAGCTGTTTCGGCCAGTATGACCTGATAACCGCTGTTTACAAGAAATTCGCCCAGATATCTCTGGCGGCGGTCTGTTACTTCAGGAAAAGGAGTGTTAGTATGCATAGGATTCCTCCAAATCATTTTTGGTAACCATAAGGTCTTTGTTAAAAATATCTTATGCGCTGGCAGAAAAATGGTGAATCCGGTTTTGCAGTGCCATTGCATTTATACGGGCTTTTTGGTATAATGACAGAAATGTACGTTTGGAGGACATAGAAATGTATTGTAGAAATTGTGGAAATCAAATAGCAGATAACGCCGCTGTTTGTGTAAAGTGTGGAGTTTCTGTTGGCGTTGGGACAAGCTATTGCCCAAACTGCGGACAGCCCACAATGCCAGGCGCATCAGCCTGTACAAATTGTGGGGTATTCTTAGCCCAACCGGTATCACCAGCAAATCAGAAGTCAAGAATGGCGGCTGGACTGCTTGGCGTCTTTTTAGGAGGGCTTGGGATACATAACTTTTACCTGGGAAAGACAAACCGTGCGTTGGTTCAGCTTTTAGTTTCTTTAATCGGTGGGGTGCTTACCTGCGGACTGGCGGCGATTGCTATGGAAATTTGGGGACTGGTGGAAGGAATTATGATTTTAGCTGGAAGTATTACGGTAGATGGAAATGGGGTACCATTAAAAGACTGACAGGATAAAGTGTGTACAACAATACCGGCTTAAATATATCTTTTTTGACAATTTAGGGGTATGTGTGGGAGGAGCTGATACGAAATGATAAAAGTTGCAATATGTGAAGACAGCAGGATGGATCGTGAGCTTTTACGAAAAATTGTTACATACTTGATGCAGGAACGGGGACTTGCTTTTCAACTAGGAACATATGAAAGCGGTGATGCCCTGATGCAGGACTATGAGAAACATCCCTTTGACCTGATTTTTTTAGATATTATGATGAGTGGTCTGGATGGGCTGGAAACGGGAAGAAGAATCCGCCAGGTCGATGTACAGGCAGAAATCGTGTATTGTACATCAAGTAAAGATTTTGCAATCGCAGCATATGAGATTCACGCAATGGGGTATCTGTTAAAGCCGTATGAGCCAGGACGAATCGGTGCGGTGATTGATTATTTTATGTTAAAGCATCCTCAGGAAAATCGTAAATTTATAGAAGTAAAGTCGCATCGCAAATCAGTGATTATTCCCTTTAAAGACATTCTTTTTATGGAGTCGGACAACAAAGTGGTTTATATTCATACGACAACCCAGGGGAATATAAAAGTATATAACCGACTTAATGTGCTGGAGTCAGAGGTACAGGATGAACGTTTTTTAAGATGCCACCAGAGTTATCTTCTAAACCTGCAGTATGTGGCAGGAATTGTAAATTCTGATTTTATTATGATTGATGACAGCATGATTCCAATTCGAAAGAGTGGAAGAGGGGCGATTATAAGGCGGTATAAGGAGTATTTGAAAGAAACATTGCGAAACGAAGAAATAACTTCGGTGATGAATTAAAAAATATATTTCTTAAAAAAATGTGAAATAGATTGCAAATGTGACGTTGTTTTGTTATTATGACCATACATAATTCTAATGCTGCATATTTATTGTGAAGGTATTAGTTTTGCGCAAGCCGCTAAAAAGGGGCTTGGAAGTAACTTGGGATTAAAGTACATCATAATCCAAATTGTGTGAATGGAGGACTAGTTAAGAATGGAAATTAAGGCACTAACAGAGAGTGAAAAGATTACAATGAAATGCGTATGGGATTTGGGTGATGGTACAAGGCTGGCACATATTTTGGCGCTGGCAAATGAGAAATATGGAAAAGACTGGAAGTCACAGACGGTTTCTACCTTTTTGGGAAAGCTTGTTTTAAAAGGGTATTTGGAGCAATTTCGTGATGGAAGGTATTTCTGCTACCGCATTTTAATCAGCAAGACAGATTATCGCTGCCATGAATTGGCAAGAGAGATGCATTTTTGGGATGATGGAGATGTGGAGCTTTTTGCAAGTGAACTATTAAATGAAAAGACATTTACTGCGCAGGAAAGAGAAGTGTTAAAAGCAGCAATGAAATAAAACACAATGAACCATACCAGTTGCAGAGAATGTTTATAGTGCCAGGGTATGAATCGTAAAACAGGTATACAACGGAGGGGCAGCGTGTATAAGCGATGCCCCTTTAATATGTAGTAAAGAAAAGTAAAGACAGTGTTTTGAGCCATAAAAGAAGTGGCATGAGGGAATAGGTTAATATGAAACAGAATATTTGGAAAAAAGCAGTACTTTTTGCAGGGGTGGCAGTTTTGTTGACTGGCTGTGGGGAGGCCAAAAAGGCATATGATCAGGGGATGAAGCTTGCAAAAGAAGGCAAATATGAAAAGTCCCTGCCTTATTTTAAAGAGGCAATTCAGGAAAATGGGGAACAGGCAGAGTATTATATTGGTTATGGCATGGCACTTTGCCGTTTGAATCGTTATGAGGCGGCAAAGGAGGAGTTTCAGAAGGTAATACAGGAAACCGATAACAAGATTTCCAAAGAGAACAATAAGCAGCTTTGTTATGGGATGGCTATCGCAGAATATGGGTTGGGGGAATATGGCCATGTGATTGAATATTGTGATAAGGCAGTGGAAATTGAATATCTGGAGGATATGGACTGCGATATTTTATATACAAAGATTTCTGCTCTTTGGCAGCAAGGTGAATGGAAGACGGCAGAGGAAGTATGCTATGCCCTTCTTGAGAAAAATAAGAAATATATGGATGCCTATATGATTTTGGCGGGAATTGAACAGGAACTTGGGGACAGTGATAAGGCGGTTCAGGCATATAAGGATGCAATTGAAGCAGATAAGACGTATTATAATGCGTATTTTAAGTTGTATCAGCAGTATCAGTCCGCTGGGCAGACCGATGCGGCAAATGAGCTCTTAAACCAGCTGGTGGCGTTAAAAACGAATAAGGCAGAGAATATGATGGTGATTGGAAGGGCATATTTTTATAAGCAGGAATATGATAAGGCAAAGGAATATTTGAAGATGGCGGTTGATGGGAATAATGTGGAGAGCTTATACTATTTAGGGATTGTTTCTGCCTCTTTAGAAGAATATGATGATGCGATTTCCTATTATCAGAAATATATTAAGGAAAATCAGGAAGAAATGAATGTTGAGGTATATTATCAACTTGCTATTGTCTATATGCAGCAGGAGGAATATGACAAGGCACAGAGCATAATTACAAAAGGAATTTCCTATGGTGTTACGCCGGCTCTGCAGGAGCTTAAAAAAATACAGGTAATTTTATTGGAAAAACAGAATTGTTACAAAGAGGCAGTGCCTTTGGCGAAGGAATATATCAAATGTTATCCAGCAGACACAGCGATGGAAAAGGAGTTATCCTTTATTAAGACACGCATAAAATAGATAGGAGGGTTCTGTTTTGGGTGAAGAAATATTGTATGATACGGCAGAACGGGAAGAGCGTATTATCCTGGTAGGAGTTGCTACTTCTGATACAGAAGATGTCTGGCAGTCTTTGGACGAACTTGAGGAACTTGGACAAACAGCGGGTGCAGTGACCGTGGCAAAAGTGGTGCAGAACAGGGAGAGTTTCCATTCGAAAACGTATATTGGAAAAGGGAAGATTCAGGAGGTAAAAGACCTTGTAATTGAGTACGAGGCAGATTGTGTAGTGTGTGATGATGAGCTGACTCCAGCACAGTATAATAATTTGCAAGAATTATTAGAGGTAAAAGTGATTGACCGAACCGTTATGATTCTGGATATCTTTGCAAAGAGGGCATCTACCAGTGAGGGAAAGCTGCAGGTGGAGCTTGCACAGCTTCGTTACCGTTCTTCCCATTTAGCGGGTGGGCGTTCTGATCTTTCACGTCTGGGAGGAGGAATCGGTACAAGAGGGCCAGGAGAGCAGAAGTTAGAGATGGACAGGAGGCTGATTAAGGAGCGTATTACTTTTGTGCGCCGGGAATTGCAGCAGGTGCAGAAAATGCGTGAGCTGACCAGAAAAAAGCGCCAGGAGAATCCGATTCCGGTTATTGCGATTGTAGGCTATACCAATGCCGGGAAATCTACGCTTTTAAACCATCTGACCGGAGCTGGCGTCTTATCGGAGGATAAGCTTTTTGCGACACTGGACCCAACAACAAGAAGGTTAGAGTTAGAAAACGGTGAGGAGATGCTTTTTACTGACACTGTAGGTTTTATACGGAAACTTCCACATCATCTGGTACAGGCATTTCGCAGTACCTTAGAGGAGGCAAAATATGCAGATATGATTCTTCATGTGGTGGATTGTTCCAATCCCGATATGGATGCGCAGATGGAAACGGTGTATGAAACACTGCAAAGGCTGGAAGTTGGCGACAAACCGATTGTGACAGCTTTTAATAAGGCAGACCGGATTTTAGGAGAAGTAATTTTAAAGGATTTGCATGCAGATAAAACGGTACGGATTTCTGCAAAATATGGGGAAGGAATTGAAAAAATGCTTTCCCTGTTAAGCGATGTATTAAAGGAAAATAAGGTGATTTTGGAAATGGTATTTCCTTATGAAGAAGGGGCAAAATTGAACCAGCTTCGAAAATATGGGCAGCTTCTTTCAGAAGAGTACCAAAATGACGGAATTTTTGTAAAAGCATGTCTTGACAGAGAGTATCTATATCTGTTTCAGTCGGCAAAAGAAGATGGAACTGTTAAGAAATAATATTTAAACATGTCCTAAGTTAGAAAGACAGGAGATTACGTTGGGATGAATATGATTGTATGTGCCGATTCCCGATGGGGAATCGGAAAGAAGGGAGAGCTGCTTGTCTGTATTCCGGCAGATCAGAGGATGTTTAAAGAGCATACAATGGGAAAGGTTGTCTTAGGAGGCAGAAAAACGATGGAAGGACTGCCGGGCAAAATGCCCTTGTATGGAAGGACAAATATTGTGTTGACTTCCCAAAAGGACTATTCTTTTGGCGATGCGGTAATTGTTCACAGCATGGAAGAGGCACTTTTGGAGTTGAAAAAATATGTGGAAGATAATATTTATATTATAGGTGGTGGGAAGGTATATCAGGAATTTCTGCCGTATTGTAATAGGGTATATGTTACAAAAGTGGATTACCAGTATGAAGCGGATACTTTTTTTCCCAATCTTGACCAAAGTGAGGAATGGGTGATGACCCATGACTCGGAGGAGCAGACTTATTATAATTTGGAGTATTATTTTACGATTTATCAGCGCAGGAACTGAAAGTTCCTGGAATGAATTTTCAAACACGCTCTGAGGCACGAAATTTACAACTAAATCAGATTAAGGAAATAGGAAAGGCTGTCGATATGTATAGTAGAAAATTTATGGTAAAGAGAGGGGCGTACATATGAATTTTACTTTAGGAAATGTGGCAGCCGACCAGACAGATTCTGGCGAAAAGACAGAAGGAAGACGGACAAAGAATGATATTTGGAAAGAGGCAATCGAAGCATTAGTTGATCCGACAAGTGGAATGGATGAGCCGCAGCGTGCGGAATATGAGCAGAAAATTATGCAAAAGCTGAAATCAGGAAGAAAGCTGACACAGGAAGAGCTGGATTATCTGCGCATTCATAATCCGGAGATGTATAAGATAGCTGTTCGGGTTGAAACCGAGCGAAAAGTCTTAAAAACAAAACTTAATAACTGCAAATCTAAAGAAGAGGTACAGCAGGTTGTTTCAATTCAGATGGAAGTATTAAAAGCGATGAAGGGGGACCCGGCACAGCCGTATATGACGGCAATGGTAAGCAAAGAAATTCAGGATTTTAAGAAAACCAGTGAATATGCAAGGCTTCCAGAAAAAGAAGAAGAAGGAAAGAAGAAAACCGGAGAAGAAAAAATTTCCCCAAAAAGGGACAGCGATGTGGAAGAAGACCTTGCGCTTTTTCAGAAAGCAGCAGCCTATGGCAGGTTAAAGACACAATGTATCAAAATCGGAGAACTGGCGCAGGTGCATCTTTCTGCCTGATTTTAAGTCATATATGGTCCTTACTATTTACGGCTGATTTTATTATAGTAAACGAAAAAAACGCTTGCGTTTTGCTTCGTTTACAGCGCCGGATACACGCTGCAAAGCAGCATAACTTCCTATGTGTATCCGTGCGCATCCATTATAGTAAACGCATGTATTTTATGCGTTTACTATATTATAAAAAAGGTATCAGTTTATATTATAACTGATACCTTTTTGTATAGCCAATAGCTTTCAGATGTTCGAAGAACGCTGCTTTACACATTTCCCATAACGACAGTCACATTGTATTCTGTTTTTCCTTTTTCATAAGGAACGACAGTTGTTCCAGTCAGTTCTTTGCCATCAACAACAAGTTTTGCTACGCCTTTTTCAACTTTATCCGGATTTTCTACAGTAATATTATAAACGCCTTCCCGGTACTTACGGGTCATTGTAAATTTCGTACCCATTTCAGAAGGAACACAAGGATCAATACTAAGGCCGGTAAGGGTTGGGACAACGCCCAGGATGTATTGTGAAACATTGACAAAAGTCCAGGCGGCTGTTCCGGTCAGCCAGCTATTCTTTGCCTGTCCAAAGAAATGGGCGTCTTTTCCGGCAATCATCTGCGAATATACATATGGTTCCGTACAGTGGATTTCACTGATGTCTTCAATGTAGGCAGGACAGGTCTTTTTATAAATTTCGAATGCCCTGTTACCACGGCCAAGTATGGTTTCCGCACAGGAAATCCATGGATTGTTGTGGCAGAAAATACCAGCATTTTCTTTATATCCTGGTGGATAAGAAGAGATTTCACCCAGTTCTAAATGATAACGGGTATATGGCGGCTGCAATAACACAATACCATATTTGGTGTCAAGTTTTTCTTTTACAGAATCCAGTGCTGTTTTTGCTTCACCGCTTTCCACGCCGATGCCGGCAAGAACACAAAAGCCTTGTGGTTCAATGTAAATCTGGCCTTCTTCGCATTCACTGGAGCCGATTTTCTGACTCTTTGCGTCATAGGCGCGAAGGAACCACTTGCCATCCCAGCCATCTTTTAAGACGGCATCATTCATGGCAGCGACTTCTTTTAAAGCGCGGTCTGCTTCGTCCTGGTTTCCGGTAAAGGAACAGAGGTCTGCATATTCTTTTCCGTATTTTACAAACATACCAGCAATAAAGACGGATTCTGCAACAGGCCCATCGCTTGGCCCAAAGGTCTGGAAGGATTCACCTGGCTGCTCAGAAAAGCAGTTTAAGTTCAGGCAGTCATTCCAGTCCGCACGGCCAATTAAAGGAAGGTTATGAGGGCCTTTATGGGTAGCAATATAATCAAAAGAGCGTTTTAAATGCTCCATCAATGTCTTTGCCTTGGAATCATCATTGTCAAATGGAACCATCTCCTCAAGAATAGAAGTATCGCCTGTCTCGCGGATATAGGCAGAAGTGCAGGCAATCAGCCAGAGTGGATCATCATTAAAACCACTTCCAATATCCGCATTTCCCTTTTTGGTCAATGGCTGGTACTGGTGATAGGAGCTTCCGTCTTCAAACTGGGTAGAAGCAATATCAATAATTCTTTCTCTTGCGCGCTCTGGAATCAGGTGGACAAAGCCAAGAAGATCCTGGCAGGAGTCACGGAATCCCATTCCACGGCCAATTCCTGATTCATAGTAAGAAGCAGAGCGGGACATATTAAAGGTTACCATACACTGATACTGGTTCCAGATATTTACCATACGATCGAGCTTTTCTTCATCAGAAGATACCGTAAATTTGGCAAGAAGTTCTTCCCAATTTTCTTTTAACTCGGTAAGTGCTGCCTCTACCTGCCCGTCCGTCTGGAATTTGGCAAGAAGTTCATCGGCAGGTTTTTTGTTAATTATATCCTGTGCCGTGAATTTTTCTTCCACTGGATTTTCACAATAGCCAAGAACAAAAATAAAGCTTTTGGACTCACCTGGCGCTAAGGTAACATTAATCTGTTGGGAGGCAATCGGTGACCAGCCGCTTGCTACAGAGTTGTGTGATTTTCCCTCTTCTACGACCTTAGGATTTACGACACCGCGGTAAGCGCCTAAAAATTCATCACGGCTGGTATCAAAGCCATCAATCTTGCTGTTAACAGAAAATACAGCATAGTGATTACGGCGTTCACGGTACTCCGTTTTATGATAAATCGTTGAATCAATTACTTCTACTTCACCGATATTTAAATTACGCTGAAAGTTTGTCATATCGTCCATTGCATTCCAAAGACAGAATTCAATATAGGAAAAGAACGTGAAAGTCTTTTCGGCAGAAGAATTGTTTGTAAAAGTAAGCTGGTTTACTTCGCAATTATCGTTTAATGGAACGAATGCCAGCAGGGAAGCCTGTAGTTCATTTTTACTGGATGTAAAGCGGCTATAACCCATGCCATGGCGGCACTCATAGGAGTCAAGCTCCGTTTTTACGGGCTGCCAGCCAGGATTCCATACCGTACCTCCTTCTTTTACATAATAGTAGCGTCCGCCTTCATCGTTTGGGATGTTGTTGTAGCGGTAGCGTGTTAAGCGAAGCAGCTTTGCATCTTTATAAAAGCTGTAACCACCACAGGTATTGGAAATTAGTGAAAAGAAACTATTGCTTCCCAGATAATTAATCCATGGGAGTGGTGTTTTAGGAGTTGTAATTACATACTCCTTATTCGCATCATCAAAATAACCAAATTTCATATTGTACCTCCTTCTCCTTAATCGTTTAATAAAAAAAGTATATCGTAATTTTTAGGGAAAAGCAAGCATAGATATACTACTAAAAAAGCCAAAAAAATTGGAGGTAGGAATGAAAGGAAGACAGAAACGAAGTCGGAGGGAGAGGGCAAATCAAGCGGTCTGTCTGCTGCTGCTTGTTACAGTGTTTGCAGGAATGCTTTTTTCACAGGAACGAAGGGCGCAAATTTCTTCTGTCATAAATAGTAATGAGAATCAGGAAAATGTAAAGGGCAAAGAAAAAGACAGCAGCGAGGGACAAAAGGTTGCCTATCTTACTTTTGATGATGGGCCTAGCGTTCTGACGAAAGAATATTTGAAAATTTTAAAGGAGGAGGATGTACATGCCACCTTTTTTTTAATCGGGCAGCAGGTGGATGGGGAACTGGTGGATGTGGTACGCCAGGAAGTGGATGAAGGGCATGAGATTGGGCTTCATACCTATTGCCATGTTGCGGATAAAATATATTGTTCTAAAGAAAGCTATTGTGAGGATTTGGAAAAGACAAAACTATGCCTTGAAACAAAAATAGGGATTCAGCCAAAGCTGTTCCGTTTTCCCTGGGGAAGTTCCAATGCATATGTGAGGAGTTATAAGAATCGTGTTGTGGAAGAAATGGAAAAAGAGGGAATTGGCTATGTTGATTGGAATGTCAGTGGGGAGGATAGTGTAGGCTGTCCATCGGCCGATTCTATTCTCAGGAATGTGCGCAAGGATTATGTGAAATATGATGACCCGGTTATTTTGCTGCATGATTCTGCCACCTGTCAATCGACTTTAGAAGCTTTAAGACCGTTGATACGGGAATTGAAGGAAAATGGATATTCCTTTCGGACGTTGTCTGAGCGGGAAAATCCCTGCCATTTTGGAGAATACCGATAGTTCTTAATAATCGTGATAGGTTTCTATGTCAAGCAGATCATTTGCAATAAGACAGAGATGGCGAAACTTATGAGGAGGAAGGCGGTGGGCAAGTTGGAGAAATTCGTTTTGCTCTATCGTGGGAGCGGCGGATTCTTCTGTCTGAAAGAAACTTTGTGGTGTAATTCCGAGATAATCGCAGATTTCAAAGAAGTTGCTCATGGTAGGATAGTTGTGCCCGGTTTCTATGGAATTAATGTAATTTTTATTCTGACCGATTTCCAGGCTCATCTGTCTGGCACTGACACCTCTGCATTCACGCAATTTGGCAAGACGCAGACCAAATTCCTCTTTTGATAGTGTGTTGTGTTCCATTGCGGCAAACTCCTTTGTGTTCTTTTTCCAAAGTTTATCAAGTTTGAAAAACAGATGCGCTACAATATTTGGGTTATTTTAAAAATTTTCGCCATAATAAATATGGTGTGTAAAAACGGGCATTTTTCGGTGTTTTGGCGAATAAAAATGGATTCAGGAATTGATTTTGCAAAGGGAATATGATACAATTAAGTGTTGTTGAAATAATAAATGAAAAGGGGGACAAGGAATTGAAATATTTCGGTACAGATGGATTTCGAGGGGAAGCGAACGTCGATTTGAATGTCGTGCATGCATATAAAGTGGGAAGGTTTTTAGGATGGTATTATGGGCAGGAACACAAAGCGAGAATTATTATTGGAAAAGATACAAGACGTTCCAGCTATATGTTTGAGGATGCGCTTGCGTCAGGGCTTACAGCCAGCGGAGCAGATGTCTATCTTTTGCATGTGACGCCGACGCCGAGTGTTTCTTATGTAGTGCGTACAGAGCAGTTTGATTGTGGAATTATGATTTCTGCAAGCCACAATCCCTATTATGACAATGGAATTAAAGTAATTAACGGGAATGGGCATAAACTGGAGGCAGAGATTGAAGAAAAGATTGAAGAATATATTGACAGAAAAGAAGACAATCTTCCCTTTGCCACAAAAGAAGAGATTGGCTGTACCATAGATTATGCCATTGGGCGTCACAGATATATCGGTTACCTGATGTCCCTTGCAACCCGTTCTTTTAAAAATATCCGTGTTGGGCTTGACTGTGCTAATGGTTCCTCGTATTCTGTTGCAAAAGGCGTTTTTGACGCTCTTGGCGCAAAAACGTATACGATTGGGATGGAGCCGGATGGGACGAATATAAATAATGGCTGTGGTTCTACGCATATTGAGAACCTGCAGGCATTTGTAAAAGAAAAAAATCTGGATATTGGCTTTGCGTATGATGGGGACGCAGACCGCTGTCTTGCCGTTGACGATAAAGGGGAAGTGATTGACGGGGATGCCATTTTATATCTCTGTGGATGCTATTTAAAAGAAAAAGGAGAGTTAAATAACAATACAATTGTCACAACGGTGATGTCAAATCTTGGACTGTATAAGGCATTAGACAAGAAAGGGATTGTTTATGAAAAGACTGCGGTAGGGGATAAATATGTCAATGCGAATATGGTGGAAAATGGCCATTCCCTTGGCGGCGAACAGTCTGGCCATATTATATTCAGTAAATATGCAGTGACAGGTGATGGTGTTTTGACATCTTTGATGTTAATGGAAGTGATGTTGGAAAAGAAAGCAAAGCTTTCTGAGCTTCGCAAGGAATTAAAGATTTATCCACAGCTTTTAAAAAATGTGCGGGTTGCAGACAAACCTGCGGCAAGACAGGATGACGATGTGGCGGCGGCTGTCAAAGAGGTGGAAGAGGCTTTAGGAGATGAGGGAAGAATTCTTCTCCGGGAGAGCGGAACAGAGCCGGTGATTCGGGTTATGGTAGAGGCAGGAACAGAGGAACTGTGCCAGGAATATGTGGAGAAAGTGATTGCTGTTTTACATAAAAAAGGGCATGTTGTAGAATAATCACGAAGTTTTTTCAATAAATCCCTTGCTTTTATGAAAGGTATCATGCTATATTATATGAATGTGGACTTGCGGGGAGAATCCCGTGTGATATTTAAGGAGGAAATTTAAGAATGAGTGTACAGGTAGAAAAGTTAGAAAAGAGTATGGCAAAGCTTACAATTGAAGTTGATGCCGCAGAGTTTGATTCTGCTGTCAATAAGGCTTACCAGAAGAACAGAAGTAAGATTTCCCTGCCTGGCTTCCGTAAAGGAAAGGCACCTCGTGCAATGATTGAGAAAATGTATGGTGCCGGTATTTTCTATGAGGACGCCGCTAACATGATTATTCCGGACGCCTATGAAAGCGCCGCAAAGGAGAGTGAGCTGGTAATCGTAGCACAGCCGGAGATTACTGTGGAACAGGCTGAAAAGGGAAAACCTTTTATTTTCACGGCAATGGTTGCAGTAAAACCAGAGGTTACACTTGGTGAATACAAAGGAATAGAGGTAGAGAAACAGTCCGTTGAGGTGACACAGGAAGATGTTGATGAAGCAATTGAACACGTCAGGGAGTCAAATTCCCGTATGATTACAGTGGATGACAGGGCAACACAGGATGGCGATACGGTCATTATTGACTTTGACGGGTATTGTGATGGTGAGCCGTTTGAGGGTGGAAAAGCGGAAGATTATTCACTGGTACTGGGTTCTCATTCTTTCATTGATACATTTGAAGAGCAGTTGGTTGGCAAGAATATTGATGATGAGGTTGAGGTCAATGTTACTTTCCCGGATCAGTATCAGGCAGAAGAGCTTCGGGGCAAAGCTGCTATGTTTAAAGTTAAGATCCATGAAATTAAGCAGAAAGAACTGCCGGAACTTGATGATGATTTTGCGCAGGATGTTTCTGACTGCGATACATTAGAAGAGTACAAAGAGGACATGAAGAAAAGTCTTCAGGAAAACAAAGAAGAAGCAGCTAAGAGAGCAAAAGAAGAGGATGTTGTAAATAAGATTATCGACAATGCTTCTATGGATATTCCTGATCAAATGGTGGTTACGCAGACAAACCAGATGATTCGGGAGTTTGCGCAGAATTTGCAGTATCAGGGACTTTCTGTAGAGCAGTATATGCAGTTTACAGGTATGACACAGCAGTCTTTGATTGAAGAAATACAGCCACAGGCGTTAAAGCGTATTCAGAGCCGTCTTGTACTGGAAGCTGTTGCGGAGGCAGAGGGAATTGACGCAACAGAAGAAGAAGTTGAGAAGGAACTGGAAAATATGGCAGCTATGTACCAATTAGAACTTGACAAACTCAAAGAGAGAATGGGCGAGGGCGAAATGAAGCAGGTACACATGGATATTGCTGTACAGAAAGCGGTTGATTTTGTTATGGAGGCAGCAGTAGAAAAATAAGATTTTGTGCGCCAGTCATAGATTCGCTGATTTGCTGACTGGCGTTTATCATAGGTCAGGAAATTGCGCCGCAGAAGCGGCATAGTTGGAGGTGTAAGATTATGGGATACAGTATTCCTTATGTCATTGAGAAAACAAGCAGCGGAGAGCGTTCCTATGATATCTATTCCCGTCTTTTACAGGACAGAATTATTATGTTGTCCAATGAGGTGAATGATGATGTTGCAAGTCTGGTAGTGTCGCAGATGCTGTTTTTGGAATCGCAGGACCCGGCAAAGGATATCCAGTTGTATATTAACAGTCCAGGAGGTTCTGTCAGTGCGGGGTTTGCCATTTATGATACAATGAATTATGTGAAATGTGATGTATCTACGATTTGTATGGGACTGGCTGCCAGCATGGGTGCTTTTTTACTGGCAGGCGGTACAAAGGGAAAGCGGTATGCTCTTCCAAATGCTGAGATTATGATTCATCAGCCTTCTGGTGGTGCAAAAGGGCAGGAGACAGAAATCAGGATCGTTGCAGAACAGATTTTAAAGACAAGGGAACGCCTGAATAAGATTTTAGCTGAAAATACCGGAAAGCCGTTGGATGTGATTGCGGCAGATACAGAACGTGATAATTACATGACGGCCAGCGAGGCAAAAGAATATGGCCTGATTGATGAAATTGTTGCCAACCGGAAATAGTAAGGTCTGGGATCGGAGATTTGAGCACAGTTTTTTGTGCAGGAATGGAGATGAAAATGGCGGGTAAAAAAGATGAGGGAAAATTAAAATGCTCTTTTTGCGGAAAAACGCAAAATCAGGTACACAAGCTGATTGCAGGGCCTGGTGTGTATATCTGTGACCAGTGTATTGAATTGTGTTCCGAAATTATTGAAGAGGAGTACAATGAGGGCGATATCAGATATGATAACGATTTTGAAATTAATTTACTGAGGCCGAAAGAAATCAAGGAATTTCTGGATGATTATGTCATTGGACAGGAAGAGGCAAAAAAGGTTTTATCGGTTGCTGTTTATAACCATTATAAACGTGTTCTTTCCCAGAAGAGCGTGGATGTAGAGCTGCAGAAAAGCAATATACTGATGCTTGGGCCGACCGGTTCCGGTAAGACTTTTTTAGCACAGACATTAGCAAAGATTTTAAATGTTCCATTTGCGATTGCAGATGCAACTGCGCTTACAGAAGCAGGTTATGTTGGTGAAGATGTAGAAAATATTCTATTAAAGATTATCCAGGCGGCAGATTATGATATGGAGCGTGCGGAACATGGGATTATCTATATTGATGAAATTGATAAGATTACCAGAAAAGGAGAAAATGTTTCGATTACACGTGATGTATCTGGCGAAGGTGTTCAGCAGGCGCTGTTAAAGATTCTGGAGGGAACAGTTGCCAGTGTACCGCCACAGGGTGGCAGGAAGCATCCGCATCAGGAGTTTTTCCAGTTGGATACAACAAACATTTTGTTTATCTGCGGTGGGGCATTTGATGGCTTAGACGGCATTATTGGTTCCCGAATTGGAAAAAAAGCAATTGGTTTTAACAAGGAACTTGGAGAAAATGTCGATGACAATGTCGGTGAATTGTTTAAGAAAGTGCTTCCAGAAGATTTAGTGAAATTTGGTCTGATTCCAGAGTTAATTGGTCGTGTGCCAGTAACAGTGGCACTGGATCTGTTGGATGAAGATGCACTTATGAGAATTTTGGTAGAGCCGAAGAATGCCATTACAAGGCAGTATATGAAGCTTTTTGAAATGGATCAGGTAAAGCTTACTTTTGAGAGAGAAGCAATCAAAGCAGTTGCAAAGAAGTCTTTTGAGAGAAAGACAGGAGCGAGGGGGCTGCGTGCTATTATAGAATCTGTTGTGATGGATGCTATGTTTGAAGTGCCTTCGGATGAAGATATTAAAGAATGTATCATTACAGAAAAAGCGGTTTTGGGCGAGGAACAGCCAAAATTGATCCTTCAGAATAATGAGGTTCGTTATTTACCTTCAAAGAGTGGAGCGGTAAAGGAAGCAGAAGGAGAAATTGCTTAAAAGAGTTGATACACATGAGGGCACCGCATAGGCGGTGCCCTTTTCATAGATTAGGCAGCCGTGATAAATGTAGTTGGATGCAAAATACCAGAATAGGCAGTGCCTTTTTGACATAAGGGAGTAAATAAAAATGCAGGAAAATAAGTCGAAATACCCTTTTGTGCCCCTAAGAGATGTCGTTGTATTCCCAGGGGTGACAGTATACCTTGAAGTTGGCCGTGATTCGATTAAGCAGGCGTTTGTCAAGGCAATGGAAGAGGATCGAAAGATTATTACAACCGCACAGAAAAATCCCAATATAGAAAATCCGGGGATGGATGATTTGTTTGAGGTGGGGACATTAGCCGAGGTAAAGCAGATTGTCAGGATGCCGGGACAGAGGATGCAGGCGGTAATTACAGGACTGGAACGTGTCAGTCTGCAATATCTGGAGACGGAAGAAAATTATCTGACGACGACAGTGCAGCCGATGCCTGAGGAAGAAGAGCTGTCCTATTCCTTAGAAACCATTGCGATGATACGTGGACTGAAAGATATTTTTCAGGTCTATGCCAGTCTTCATAAAAAACTAAATAAGAAGGTGGCAGAGGAGATTTTAGCAGTAACAGACCTTGACCGCCTGATTTATGATATCACTGCCAATATAACATTGAATTATGTTTTAAAACAGAAAATATTAAGTCAGGAATCCATTATCAAACGCCATGAAGAACTGTGTGTGTTGTTGAACCGGGAAATTGGAATTATGCGTATTCAGGATGATATTGCACAGAAAGTAAAGCGTCAGGTGGAGACAGACCAAAGGGAGTACTATCTTCGGGAAGAAATAAAGGCGATTCATAAGGAACTGGGACAGGAAGATGCTGTTTCAGAAGCGGACCACTTTGAAAGGAAAGCACAGAAGTTAAAGGCACCGAAGAAAGTAAAAAAGAAGCTAAAGGAAGAAATTAACCGTTTTCGTAAAATTAATTCGAATTCTTCCGAAAGTGCAGTAATCCGTGGATATATTGAAACACTTCTTTCCTTTCCATGGAAAAAACAGACAGAGGAGCAGCTTGATTTAAAAAGGGCAGAAGATATTTTAAATGAAAAACATTATGGGCTTGAAAAGGTGAAAGAGCGTATTTTGGAATTTTTGGCAGTGAAAGCCCTAAGGCCAGATGGAAATAGCCCGATTATTTGTCTTGTGGGGCCACCGGGAACAGGAAAGACATCGATTGCAAAATCGGTGGCAGAATCTTTGGGCAGAAAATATGTAAGAATCTGCCTTGGAGGAGTGCGGGACGAGGCAGAAATCCGTGGGCATAGACGTACTTATGTCGGGGCAATGCCTGGAAGGATTGCAACTGGCCTAAAGAATGCCAGGGTGAGGAATCCGCTGCTTTTGCTGGATGAGATTGATAAGCTTGGAAGTGATTATAAAGGAGACCCAGCTTCAGCCATGTTAGAGGTGTTAGATCCAGAGCAGAATAAACATTTTTCAGACCATTATATTGAGCTTCCAATTGACCTGTCAAAGGTTGTCTTTATCTGCACGGCCAATACGACGGACACGATTCCCTCACCATTGTTAGACCGTATGGAGATTATTTCTCTTTCCGGCTATACGGAAAATGAGAAGTTCCATATTGCAAAAGATCATTTGCTTCCAAAGCAGAGGGAGGAACATGGGTTAAAGGCAGGGCAGTTTTTTGTGTCAGATAAAGTAATACTGAATACAATTCGTTTTTATACAAGAGAGGCAGGTGTCCGTAATTTGGAGCGGAAGCTTGCAACGCTTTGCCGGAAGGCAGCAAAAAAGATAGCAACAGGGGAAGCGCAGAAGGTACGGGTGACAGAGCGCAATATAAAAGATTATCTTGGAAAAGAGTTACAGCGCATCAATCTTGCCAATGAAAAGCCAGAAAGCGGTATTGTCCGGGGACTTGCCTGGACAAGTGCAGGCGGTGACACCTTAGAGGTTGAAGTTAATGTAATGCAGGGAACGGGAAAGTTAGAATTAACGGGAAAACTGGGAGACGTGATGCAGGAATCGGCAAAGCTTGCGCTGACTTATGTGAAATCGGTGACGGCTTCCAAAATGGAAGAGGAATATTTCCAAAAACATGATTTTCACCTTCATGTCCCAGAGGGAGCCGTTCCAAAGGATGGCCCATCGGCAGGCGTTACGATGGCAACAGCGTTTTATTCTGCTATTACGGGAGAAAAGGTTCTGCCAGAGGTGGCGATGACAGGAGAACTTACTTTACGTGGGAAGGTGCTTGCAATTGGAGGATTGAAAGAAAAGCTTCTGGCGGCAAAGGCAGCCGGAATCAAAAAAGTATTTGTACCAATTGACAATAAAAGGGACATTGCGGAATTAGAAGAGGAAGTGCTTTCCGGGCTGGAACTGCGGTTCGCAAAGAAGGTCGAGGATATCTGGAAAGAGGCAGTTGTTGCATAGGCGCAAAAATGGAGGGGCAGATGAAAATTAAAAGTGTGAATCTGGAAACAGTGTGTGGCATTACAAGCAAACTGCCAGATAATAAACTGGTAGAGATTGCATTTGCGGGCCGTTCCAATGTGGGCAAGTCCTCTCTGATTAACGTTTTGATTAACCGAAAATCCTATGCGAGGACTTCCCAGCAGCCGGGAAAGACGCAGACCATTAATTTTTATAATATTAATGATATGCTGTATTTTGTAGATTTACCCGGATATGGATATGCGAAAGTCTCACAGGAGATAAAGCAAAAGTGGGGGAAGATGATTGACAATTATCTGGAAAGCTCTAAAGTGCTGCGGCTTGTATTTCTTTTGGTTGATATCCGCCACAAACCAAACCAGAATGATATACAGATGTATGACTGGTGTGTCCAGTATGGGTTCAATCCAGTCATTATCGCAACAAAAGAAGATAAGGTGAAACCTTCCCAGAAAGGGCGTCTGATCAAAGAGATTAAAGAAACACTTAATGTGGTAGAGGGAACCCCGGTCATTTCCTTTTCTGCTTTGAAAAAGAGCGGAAAAGAGGAAGTTTGGGAATATATTACGATGGTACAGGAAGCGTTTGAAAGTGAGTAAAGTGTGTTTAAAACATTCTTCGCAACTTGTTCCTTTAATTTATTTACAGTTCCTTAGAAAAAGACAATGATAGAACAAATGGAGGAAAAAATGCAGGAACAGAAAAAATACATAGCAGGAAAAAAGGTTTTAGCAGTGCTTCTTTTAGCAGTATCAGCACTGGTATTTCAATATGCGGCAAAGGCAGAAACTTATTTATTGAAAGAGACAGGAGTCCACTTATATGCAGGAGATTCTTTTACACTGTCTGATTATTGTAATAAAGAAGAACTGGAGCAGGTTGATTTTGCCAGTGTCCAGTATGCGATTGCTGATGAGAGTGAAAGTAAAGATTGTATCCGTTTATCAATGGATGGAAAGGTGATTGCGGTAAATGAAGGAACAGCAATTATAACAATGTCATATCTTTTAAAAGAGGATACAGAACCAAAAGAGGAAAACTTTACGGTGACAGTTCTTTCTCCACAGGAGATTACGGCAACTTATGGAGAATTATTCTGGCTGGAGGCGTTTAATTACTATAATCCATATGACATTGACGAGAATACAGGATATACATTTTCTTATTCTAACAGCAGCCTGGCGTTAGATGAGAGCAAGGAAGGATTGGTTGTACAGGGATTTGAGGGTGCAAATGTCTATCTGGTAAAAAATGGGGAGCAGATTCCAGTTGCGGAAGTTTCCATAGCAGCACCAGAGTTGGAAGAAACCAAACTGGCAAGGGCGACGGAGACAGATGCTATTTATCCGACTATCAAAAACTTTATCCCAATGGAGGGAGATCTTTCAGGAAGCCAGGATGCAGAAGGTGAGCAGCAGACAAAAGAAAAAATTACCTGGACCATTGCAGACCAGAATGTAGCGGTTATGACAGAAAAGGGGATTCAGGCAGTAGCAGTGGGTAAGACAAAGGTTACGATAGAGTTAACAGCGAAAAATGGGGATACAAAAAAGCTTTCCCTGCAGTTTGCCGTTACCGATCCGGTGGCAACAGGTGAAGTACTTGTGCTGGCAGTCGGCGTTACCAAAAAACTTCCAGTTACTGGTACAAATTCTACTTATAGTACATACAATTATACAAAAGAGGCAGATTCGTTCCGCTATTCCAGCCTTACAGGAAAAGGTAAGCTGATTGGGGAGAGCAAGGGTAAGGAAACGATTAAAGTTCTGATTGATGGAAGAATTGTGGAGATACTGGCAGTTGTAACAAATCCAGCATATGATGACTATAAATTTACAATGTACAAAGGCCTGAAAAAGGATTTTAAGCTGAGTGGGCTGAATAAGACATACAGTGCTGTGACCTACTCTATCTCTGATACCAGTGTTGCAACTGTTACCAAAGCTGGCAAAGTGACAGCCAAAAAAGTTGGGACAACAAAGATTACAGCAAAGGCAGATGGAAAGAAAATTACAGTCTGGATTGAGATTTCAACGAAAAAGGGCTATCAGGCGGCAATGAAAGGAATTGCCATTTCTAAGACAAAGACAAAGTACAGCCAGACAAAACGTATGGATAAAGGTTACTATGACTGCAGTTCTCTCGTTTCAAGAATTTACCGCCAGTACGGGGTTTATTTTGGCGTTAAGTCTGGTTGGTCGCCAGTGGCTGCTGATATTGGAAAATGGTGTACGAATAATAATAAGGTCATTGCGAAAAAAGGAGTGGCAGCTACAAAGCTGGTTCCTGGGGATTTGATTTTTTACTCTTTTACGAAAAATGGACGGTATAGAAATATCAGCCATGTTGAGATCTATGCAGGAAATGGAATGGATGTTTCGGCAAGCAGCAGCAATAACAAGGTAATTCATTATGGTTACAGCTCAAATAGTGTTGTGTTGATTGCACGTCCAACGAACTAGTTGTCTGTGGTAAGGAACTGTCAATAAACGAAGTGTTGGCAGTTCCTGATGGAGGAGAGTATATGAATATTGTTGTTTTGGCAGGCGGGCTTAGCGTAGAGCGAGATGTGTCACTTAGTTCTGGAAAGGGAATCTGCGAAGCGTTACAAAGGAGAGGGCACAAGGCGGTTCTTCTGGATGTTTTTTTAGGATATGAAGGAAAGTTAGACCTTGATACCATTTTTGAAGGACGGGAATCCCTTTTACAGAGAGAAACTGCGATAGGTACGGCAGAGCCTGATTTGGAGCAGATAAAAGCGCTGCGAAAGGATGATGTGACCTGCTTTTTTGGGCCAAATGTGATTGAAATTTGTAAAAGAGCAGATATTGTCTATATGGGACTTCATGGTGCAGAGGGGGAAAACGGGAAATTACAGGCAGCTTTTGATGTGCTTGGAATCCGTTACACGGGTTCTGGTTATTTTGGAAGCACCCTTGCCATGGATAAGGATATGGCAAAGAAAGTATTCCTGGCAGCAGGTGTTCCGGTTCCAAAGGGTTTTTATCTGAAAGAGGGAGAGGAAACAACAGAAGAAGTCAGCTATCCTTGTGTGGTAAAGCCATGTTGCGGGGGTTCCAGTGTGGGAGTCAGCATTGCATGGAATGAAAAAGAGTACCAACAGGCACTAAGGACTGGTTTTCGTTATGAAAAAGAGCTTCTGGTGGAAGAGTATATTAAAGGCAGGGAATTTTCTGTTGGGGTAATCGACGGAAAGAGCCTTCCAGTCATTGAAATTATTCCAAAAGAAGGGTTTTATGACTATGAGACAAAATATCAGTCTGGTATGGCTGCTGACGTCTGCCCAGCGGAACTTTCCAAAGAGCTGACAGAGCAGATGCAGCAGTATGCGGTAATGGCATATGACGCATTAAAGCTTGAGGTTTATGGAAGAATTGACTTTTTGTTAGACGAAAAGAATAATTTATATTGTCTGGAAGCCAATACTTTGCCGGGAATGACGCCTACGAGCCTTATGCCGCAGGAGGCAAAGGCAGCCGGGATTGAGTATGGAGAGCTTTGTGAACAGATTATTGGAAAATCGTTAGAGAAATATCAGGAGAAAAAACAACAACATAATGTTACGAAAGGCTGTTATGGAAGAGGGGATATGCTTCCGATTTGGACTTCCCCAATGCAAGACATGACTTTAGAAAAAATTGTTTCTGCCTGTCAGGGAGCATATTATGGGCCTAAGGAGATGCTTTCTAAATGCGTTTCTATGATTACAACAGACAGCCGCTGCATTGAAAAGGACTGCCTGTTTGTTGCCATCAAAGGTGCAAGGGTAGATGGGAATGATTTTGTGCCAACAGCTTATGAAAATGGTGCACTTTGTTGCCTTTCGGAGAAAGAGATGGCAGGAGACGGACAGAAGATGCCATATATCGTTGTAAAATCCTGTTTTCAGGCTTTAAAGGATATGGCAAAATTATATCGCAGCACAATGGATACAAAGGTAATTGGTATTACCGGAAGTGTTGGAAAGACTACGACAAAAGAGATGGTTGCCTCTGTACTTTCTGAGCGTTTTTGTACCTTAAAGACGCAGGGAAACTTTAATAATGAGGTAGGCGTTCCATTGACTTTGTTCCGTCTTCGCAAAGAGCATAAAGTGGCAGTTGTGGAGATGGGAATCAGTGATTTTGGTGAAATGACACGGTTAAGTGCCATGGTATGTCCTGATGACTGTATTATTACGAATATCGGGCAATGCCATTTGGAGAATCTGCAGAACCGTGATGGAGTGCTGTGCGCAAAAACAGAGATTTTTACCTCCATGAATCCGACAGGAAATATTTATTTGAATGGCGAAGACGACAAGTTGATTACAGTAAAGGAAGATGGAAAGAAAAAACTGACCTTTTTTGGCTTGGGAGATCAGAATAAAGTATATGCAAAAAAGATAGAAAAACTCGGCTTGAAAGGGGCAAAGGTTACCATTGTTTCTCCTTTGGCGGAATTTGAAGTGACAATTCCTGTTCCAGGAGAGCATATGGTCTTAAATGCCCTTGCGGCAGCTTCTGTTGCCCTTGATCTTGGAATGGAGCCAGAAGAAATTCAGGCAGGGATTGCAAAATTCCGTCCGGTGGGCGGTCACAGTGATCTTATAGAAACAGAGCGTTTTACCATATTAAACGACTGCTACAATGCAAATCCAGTTTCCATGAAAGCCGGATTGGATGTGCTTTCAGAAGCTTCCGGGCGAACGGTTGCCATTGTTGGCGATATGTTTGAACTTGGCAGTATGGAGCGGCAGATGCATCGTGAAATTGGGACGTATGCTGCAAACAAAGGAATTTCTTTATTTCTTTGTATCGGAGAACTTGCTAAAGAATGTTATGAAGGGGCGAAAGCGGTTTCCGGCAATAAGATGGAATGCCAGTATTATGCAACAAAGGAAGAAGCTTTAGAACATATAGAAAATCTTTTGCAGGATGGCGATACGATTCTTGTCAAAGCGTCTCACGGAATGCATTTTGAAAAAATTGTTGCAGAACTGGAAAAGATATGTTAGAATAATTGCTATCCTTGAGGGTTAACAGTTATAAAGATTAAAATTTATACAACTGTCATAATGAGTGGTTGACAGTTGTAAGCAAAAGGCTATGACCGTGTAAAGTAGGTTGGTCTGATTCGGTTAGAGAGAGGGTGTCCCCGGCTGAAAGCATCCTTACGTTCCCAGACAGGCTGAATTTCCCACGAGAGCTGCATTTTTGAAGGACTTTGTACAGAAAAAGCGGTACAGGAAAATAGTCTGTGTAGAAAATGACGCTGCCAGGCGTTATTGGAATGAAGTGTTTATGATGGATTTTTTGTTTTAATAATTCACATAAGAATCAGGGTGGTACCGCGGTATAAAGCCGTCCCTGACATACAGATTGTTATGTCAGGAGCCCTGTACAGATAGAAAAACCTCCTGCCATATGGCAGGAGGTTTTTTCTGTCTTTGGAAATTGCACTATAAGGGACGGTAGGAAGATACTAGCGCAGGCGGTGTGACTGTTACAGGGCAGGAAATTACTGTAATTGTGGTGTAAAAAAAAAGATAGAAAGGAACAAGACAATGAAGGAAAAATTATCAAAAATCATGGAAGATGCAATGGCACAGATTGATGAATCAGGGCAGCTTGACAGGCTGAACGATATTCGTGTGGCATTTCTTGGGAAAAAGGGCGAACTTACCTCTGTTTTAAAATCCATGAAGGAAGTTGCTCCAGAAGACAGGCCAAAAGTTGGACAAATGGTCAATGAAGCAAGAAGCATTATTGAGAAAAAGATAGAAGAAAGGCGTACCTTTTTTGAGCAGAAAGTGATGGAGGAAAAAATCAAAAGTGAAACGATTGATGTTACACTGCCAGGAAAAAGAACTTTGTTGGGACACCGCCATCCAAATACCATTACTCTGGAAGAGGTAGAGGATATCTTTATCGGACTTGGTTATCAGGTAGTAGAGGGACCGGAAATTGAATTCGATTATTATAATTTTGAAGCACTCAACATTCCGGCAAATCATCCGGCAAAAGATGAGCAGGACACTTTTTATATTACAAAAGATATTCTGCTTCGCACACAGACTTCTTCGGTACAGGTACATGAAATGGAAAAAGGAAAACTTCCAATCCGCATGATTGCACCAGGAAGAGTATTTCGTTCCGATGAAGTGGATGCGACACATTCTCCAACGTTCCATCAGATTGAAGGTCTGGTTGTCGATAAAAATATTACTTTTGCGGATTTAAAAGGTACTTTACAGGAATTTGCGGTTCGCCTGTTTGGAGAGGGAACGAAAGTAAAATTCCGCCCGCATCATTTCCAGTTTACAGAGCCAAGCGCAGAGATGGACGTGTCCTGCTTTAAGTGTGGAGGAAAGGGCTGCCGCTTCTGTAAGGGTTCCGGCTGGGTTGAGATTTTAGGATGTGGCATGGTTCATCCACATGTGCTTGAGATGAGTGGAATTGATCCAGAAGAATATACAGGTTTTGCCTTTGGAGTGGGATTGGAACGTATTGCGTTGTTTAAGTACGAGATTGACGATATGAGACTTATGTATGAAAATGACACACGCTTTTTAAAACAATTCTAATTGAGCCAGAGCGTGTTGTACTGGGGTTTCATACAAAAAGATATCATAAAGCAGAGTATTAGTTATAGTAAACGCATAAAATACATGCGTTAACTATAATGGATGCGCACGGATACACATAGGAAGTTATGCTGCTTTGCAGCGTGTATCCGGCGCTGTAAACGAAGCAAAACGCAAGCGTTTTTTCGTTTACTATATAAAAAATTGGCAGCAAAAATAGAACAGCGTGAGCTGTCAGAGAATGGAGGAATAACAGAAATGGATACATCATTATCATGGATTAAAGCATATGTGCCGGATTTGGAATGTACGGCACAGGAGTATACAGATGCCATGACGCTTTCTGGTACGAAAGTGGAAGGATATAAAGAATTTGATAAAAATCTGGACAAAATCGTTGTTGGTAAAATTAATAAAATTGAAAAGCATCCTGATGCGGATAAACTGATTATCTGTCAGGTACAGATTGATGAAGCAGGAACAGAAACGCAGATTGTAACAGGCGCCCCAAATGTAAAAGAAGGGGATAAAGTTCCGGTTGTATTAGACGGAGGTCATGTGGCAAGCTCTCATAAAGATGGGGAAAATGAAAACGGATTTAAGATTAAAAAAGGAAAACTGCGTGGGGTAGAATCATTCGGTATGATGTGTTCTATTGAGGAACTTGGTTCAAATACTGATATGTACCCAGATGCGGCAAAAGATGGAATTTATATTTTAAGTGATAATCCAGAATATGCAGATGCACCGATTGGTTCTGATGCTGTAGGGCTTCTGGGACTGCATGATGTTACTTTTGAATACGAGGTGACTTCAAACCGTGTGGACTGCTTTGGAGTGCTTGGTATTGCAAGGGAGGCAGCGGCAACTTTTGGAAAGAAGTTTGTGCCTCCTGTGGTAAAAGAGACTGGAAACCAGGAGGATGTGAATCACTATATTTCTGTAGAGGTAAAAGCGCCAGATCTTTGTACCCGTTATACAGCAAGAGTGGTAAAAAATATTAAGCTTGCACCTTCTCCAGAGTGGATGCAGCGAAGACTGGCTTCGGTAGGGATTCGTCCAATTAATAATATTGTAGATATTACAAATTATGTTATGGAAGAATATTCTCAGCCAATGCATGCATATGATTTAGATTGTATAGAGGATCATAAGATTATTGTCCGTAAAGCGGAAAATGGGGAGAAATTTACAACACTGGATGGACAGGAGCGGGAACTTGATGATTCCATGTTGATGATTTGTGATGGAAAGCGGGCAGTCGGCCTTGCGGGAATCATGGGAGGAGAAAATTCCATGATTACAGATCATGTACAGACAATGCTTTTTGAAGCGGCAACGTTTGATGGGACAAATATCCGCCTTTCGGGGAAGAAATTGGGAATGCGCACGGATGCACAGGCAAAGTTTGAGAAAGGCCTTGATCCTAATACAGCAATGGAGGCAATGAATCGTGCGTGCCAGTTAGTGGAAGAACTTGGCGCTGGGGAAGTTGTTGGTGGTGCGATAGATTATTATCCAGTGAAAAAAGAACCGATTACGATTCCTTATGATGCCGCAAAAATCAATGCACTTCTTGGAACCGATATTTCAGAAGATGATATGGTTGCTTATTTTGAGGCAATTGACCTTTTACCAGATAAAGAAAAGAAGATTGTGACTGTTCCAACCTGGAGACAGGATTTAGAGCGTATGGCAGATCTTGCGGAAGAAGTAGCACGCTTTTATGGTTATGATAAGATTCCGATGACTTTGCCGGAAAGTTCTGCAACCAGAGGTGGGTTGTCTGATAAGCTGGTTTTGGAAAATCAAGTGAGAAATATTGTAGAATCATATGGTTTTTGTGAAGGAATGACATTTTCTTTTGAAAGTCCAAAGGTATACGATAAACTGAATCTAAAACAGGATGATGTTTTGCGTAAAAGCATTGTGATAGCAAATCCTTTGGGGGAAGATTACAGTGTAATGCGCACCTCTGCTCTTGGAGGAATGCTTTCTTCCCTGGCTGTTAATTATAACCGTCGAAATCAGGATGTCCGTCTTTATGAGTTAGCAAATGTCTATCTGCCAAAACAGATTCCGTTAACGGAACTTCCAGATGAAAGGGTACAGTTTACTCTGGGAGCATATGGACAGGTTGATTTTTATGATATGAAGGGAGTCATAGAAGAGGTATTTTACCGTCTTGGGTTAAGAGGAAAGACAGAATACCAGCCAGATGCCCAAAAAGCATTTTTGCATCCTGGACGCCAGGCAGAAGTGGTATATGAAGGCAGCGTGGTTGCTTATATAGGAGAAGTGCATCCGGCAGTCTTAAAGAATTTTGGCATTGGAGAAAGGTCATACGTGGCAGTTGTTGACCTTGCAGAACTGATTGCAATGCCTAAGGAGAGTATTAAATATGCTGGAGTTCCCAAATTCCCTTCTATTACACGCGACATCAGCTTGACAATGAAAAAACGGGTATTAGCAGGTGATGTAGAAGCTGTAATCTGTAAAAAGGGAGGTTCTTTAGTAGAAAGCTTTGAACTCTTTGATGTATATGAGGGAGCACAGATTATGGAAGGCTTTAAGTCTTTAGCTTATAAGATTGTCTTTCGTGCAAAAGACCGCACACTGACAGATGAAGAAGTCACAAATACAATGGATAAGATTATCAAGGCTCTGGAAGAAATTGAGGTAACACTTAGAAAATAACTCTTTACGAAAGAGTGAGAATAGTATATAATAGTCTATACAAAAGAAGCAGGCAGTGTTGACAAGGATGTCAGCACTGTCTTTCCGTTTGCAGATAAAGATTAAGAAAATATGAACAAATTATTTAACTTCTTTATATTTTAGTAATAGATTTTAAAGAAATTATTGTAATTGTGATGGAGTTTGAGGAATGAGTAAAAAGAAAAGAGAAGTACTCCATGTGTTGTCATGGATTGCGTTTATTATATATCTTATATTAATGGTTTATTTTTTGTTTTTTTGCGAACAGCTTGGCAGGACGCCAAGTACCAGATACCATTATAACTTAACACCTTTTACAGAAATTAAGCGGTATATTAATCACATTGAAGAGATTGGCTATTTTGGGGTAATACTAAATCTGATTGGAAATGTAGTCTGCTTTATGCCGCTAGGGTTTGTACTGCCGATTCTGTCACGCCGTAAATGGGGTGTGTTCCGTATCACCCTCATAAGCTGTCTGGCATCCTGTGTGGTAGAGGCCGTGCAGTTAGTTACCAAGCTTGGCTCATGTGATGTAGATGATATTATTATGAATACGTTAGGCGGATTATCAGGATATCTTTTATGTACTTTATGTACTAAAATATATCGCAGCACAATAAGGAAACGTAAATAAAGGGGTAGAAGGATGGCAGCAAAAGAAAAAAAAAGAAATAAGAAATCATTACATTTAACGGATAAAAGACATCCAGCTTCTGCAATTTTTGCTACGATTCTGGGGATTCTTTCTGTCGGATTATTCATTGCGCTGTGCCTTTTTTCCAGTCAGAGTCATGGAAAGGCCGGGATTATTGTCGGTTTAGGGGGAGTCGGCTGTTTTTTGATAAGTCTGGTCGGCTTTGCAATTGCGTGGATGAGTCTGCATCAGGAGAATATACGTCCTTTATTTCCAACAATTTCTTCCTTGATTAATGGCTTGTCGGTTGTTTTTTACCTGCTGCTTTATCTTTGGGGAAGATTTGCATAAGAAAATTAGTATAGTTACTAAGCAATATGAACAGTTATTTTTGGACAGTTCTTTAGATACGGAAGGAGAGAAAAGTCAGGATGGCGATGCATTTTTCAAAAGAGGATCAGGAAAAATTAGAAAGTGATCCTTTGGAACTTTATAAGAAAAGAACAAAAGAGACAGAACGGGAAGAAATTGCCAATTTGTCGACAAAGGCAAAACTGCAGCAATTTAAAGATTACTATTTGAAAGGTATTCTGGTTACTGTTTTGATTATTGGCATTGTAATATATGGAATTGTAGAATCTGTTACAAATAAGGGAAGAGAGGCACTTTATGTTGCCGTTCAAAAGGATGTGATTCCAGAAGAATATCTTCCTTCTTTTGAATCAGCGATCGAAGAGTATCTGGGACTGGATTCGGATAAAGAGATTGTAACAGTAAATATCAGTGCAACAGATCAGTTTTTGCAGACCTATTTTTATGCGGGGCGGGCAGATATACTGATTACAGATGAGCAATATTTTGAGCAGTGGGGGCAGGCAGAGTATTTTTTTGCTTCTGATGAAAATGAAGAAGCTGTTTTTTACAAAAATTATGATGAGAAATATCATTATTACACCACATATGTGACCAGTGAAGATGTCAGGAATAACGATAAGACAGAAACAAAAGAAACGCAGGCAAGTGACCAGACAAAGCACAACTGTGGAATTTATCTGACAGATAGTGAAAAATATAAACAATTAGGCGGTGCATTTAAAAAACCTGTACTTGGAATTGCTGCTTCTACAAAACATCTGGAGGACGCAGAAAAATTCCTGGAGTTTATGATGAATAATAATGTGAAAATGACATTGGATGAGATAGATTTTGAAAATCTTTAAATAAGAAAAACAAAAGCTGTTGTTTTTGCAGCGCCAGACGGCATAGCCGGCTGGTTTTTCGCATGATATATAGAATAGCCGTGAATAGTAACGATGGAAAAATTCTTTACTATTCTATAAAGGATTATTTATTGACAAAAGATAATATGTTTCAATCTAAGGGGTGGAACGGAGAATTTGTGACAATTTAGGAGATTGTAAACAAATTAGAAATAATGGCTTCATAACATAGATGCTTTAACAGAAGGAAAATTGATACAAAAGCGGTAAGAAAGAATGTAACAATTCCAAGTTGGTTAAACTATGAGGCTGAACATGCTGGAATTAATGTATCAAGAGTATTGCAAGATGCATTAATGGATTTGCTTAAAGTAAAAAGGACTATATAGCAAAAATTGAATAAGATTTATAACCAGTTAGAAGGCATTAACGGAAAAATATTCGTTAATGTCTTTTATGACAATTGGAATAATTTCTAAAACGTTGTATAGTAGAACAAAATGGAATGAAGAGGAAGTGGTAAATATATTAACATTACTGTAAAAAATAAAAGTTGCTTGTGATGCTGCTGAATGAGTTTAACAGAGTTAGGAGCAAAAATGGGAATGAGTCAAGCTTCTATTTCTAAGAGTGTGAAGACTGGAAAGTTTACACAGGAGGAATTACAAGAAATGGCTGTATAAATGGGATGTAAGTATGAATCAAAATTTATATTCCCAGATGGAAATCCTAATGGGTATAGAACAGATTGGGTAGCGTTTAACCGTGATTTGTCAAATGGAATGTCGCAGATGGATGTTAAGAGAAAATTTAATAATGGAGGATATGATATTGTAGATGAACATAATAAAAATAATGCATAACTGAGTCACTGGAAAATAATCCAGTGGCTTTTATGATGGAGAAATGATATAATGTGGAGGACATAAGTATGAATGATGAATGTAGAGTAATTTCAGAATTTTGTTGTTGTGGAAAACCGATGGTAACTGTCAGGAGTGGGGATGCTGCACACGTAATGACATTATAAGACTGGCATAAATTTATGGAAAAAATCATCAAGATAAATGGAAAACAAAAGTTGATTGGAATAGTTATGCACTAGGGCGTGTTTGAAAATTGCTTTTTGCAAGATGTGCTTCTCACTTTGTGGGAGATTTGGCTCAAATTTAGGAGGTGTAGCGGGCTACATTGACTAAATTTGGGACAAATATAGCGCAAAGTGGGGAGTGCAGATTGTAAGGAACTAACAGTTCCTGGAATGAATTTTCAAACACGCTCTAGAGGACGATTATAAAGTAAAAGTATCTTAAAAGGATTATTTCATTAGGAGACTTAAATAAAGAAGAATCTTAAATAGTAAGTGGGAGGAAATCAATTTCAGCTTGCATTCTAATTATATTTTTATTAGTTTTTGTATCCAGAAGAACAGAAAATAATCCTAATACATATCCGCTTTTTAGGGTAGGTTTGTTTGTAATAATTGCATGTATTAATTGTGGTTATAATTTATATAAATGGGACAAAAGTGGTGATTGGATTCAACAATTATTTTCAGGTGGTGCGATATTAGTAATTGTATTGTTTGCACTTTTGTTCGCAAATAAAATGCAGAAATCAAAGATGAAAAATGATGATTTATTGAAATGATGGATTCATCAAGGGAGGATATAATATGTATACAATAAATCATGTGGATTGACAACATAAATGGTGTAATTCCAGAAGCAAGAAGTAAAATTACAGGATTATATCATACTATGGAACAGGCAAAAGTCGGATTATAATGAATGGTTTATGAAAGTACCAAATAATGGATGTGAAGTTACAACACACACAGATGAGCAGTATTCGTTTATAAGTCATGATGGGAAAACGAGAGGATTTGTGGAAATTCAAGAAATAGAAGAATTAAATGCGCTAATCTAAGGTTAGTGCATTTTTCGTATAAAGTCATTGACAATGTATATACTATTGTATATACTAACTATAAGGAAGGAGATGATTTTATGCAAGCAACAATTCAAAAATGGGGAAATTCACAGGGGATAAGAATACCAAAAGCATTTCTTGATGCATTGGGAATGATGGAAAATGATCTTGTGGAACTTAACAGGGTTGATGATAATATCGTGATCACAAAAGTTAAAAAAGAAAAAGAGCTTACTTTGGAAGACATATTTAAAGATTATGACGGGGAATATAAAGCTGAGGAATTTGATTGGGGTTCTCCTGTTGGAAAGGAAGTGTGGTAATGTATAATCCGAAACAAGGTGAGATTGTATTCTTGGATTTCAGCCCACAATCTGGACATGAGCAAGCGGGAAGAAGGCCTGGGGTAGTTATCAGTAATGAACAGTTTTTTATTAGGACTAAATTTGCTGTTGTGTGTCCTATTACTAATACGAGTAACAAATTTCCGTTGCATATACCTTTGGATAATAGAACGAAGACAACAGGCGTGATTTTGACAGAACATATGAAATGCTTGGATGTGATTAGCAGGAATATTCAGTTTGTAGAGAAGATGCCAGAAGACTTATTGGAAAAGACATTGGCATATGTTAAGGCATTTTTCTGATGGATAGGTTAGGATGGTTTGTTATGACAGCAAAGCAGGCAATTAGATAACAGGAACACATAGCGATTTATTTTAAAATAGATTGAGTATGAAAATGGAAAGCATTTGGAAATAAAAATCCAGATGCTTTTTATTATACAAAAAATTAAGAAATAGAAGGAGATGACTATGAAACAGAAGCAAAATGACATCGAAAATTTGCGTATAAAAACCTTCATGCCCCGTTTTGCGTGACACCAGCCATAAATGAAACATGGAGAGC
>CANSYK010000023.1 GCA_947651225.1 uncultured bacterium
GTGGAGCTGACTGTCACTAATAGGTCGAGGGCTTAACCAGGAAAGAAGGGAATAGCAAGAAGGAAGTCTGGGTAAAAAAACAGTATGCAGTTTTGAAGGTATCAGTTTGATGCTATAATAAGGCCTAGTGGCTCAGTTGGTTAGAGCGCCGCCCTGTCACGGCGGAGGTCGAGGGTTCGAGTCCCTTCTGGGTCGTTTCTTTAGAAATAGAGAATGACAGTAGTTTTATAATCCCATGGGATCTTAGCTCAGCTGGGAGAGCATCTGCCTTACAAGCAGAGGGTCACAGGTTCGAGCCCTGTAGGTCCCATTATTTCTCTAAGAATTTGTAGAGATATGCCGATGTGGCTCAATTGGCAGAGCAGCTGATTTGTAATCAGCAGGTTATCGGTTCGAGTCCGATCATCGGCTTATGGATGGATTCCCGAGTGGCCAAAGGGGGCAGACTGTAAATCTGTTGTCTTCGACTTCGAAGGTTCGAATCCTTCTCCATCCATTTGGTAATTATTTATTGACGCGGGGTGGAGCAGCTAGGAAGCTCGTCGGGCTCATAACCCGAAGGTCATAGGTTCAAATCCTGTCCCCGCTATTTGGATGTTTTCAGATGTTTATTTGCCCAGATAGCTCAGTCGGTAGAGCAGAGGACTGAAAATCCTCGTGTCACTGGTTCGATTCCGGTTCTGGGCATTCTGTCTATCTAAAGATAGATAAGATGGGATATTAGCTCAGGTGGTAGAGCACTTGACTTTTAATCAAGTTGTCCGGGGTTCGAGTCCCCGATGTCTCATAAGCGAGAAATCCAGTAAATTCAATGGTTTGCTGGGTTTCTTTTTTTGTCGGGAAATAGGAAATTGTTCGGAATATGAATCCTGTTCAAAATTTGCTTATGGAGATTGAAGGCAGAATTCAGAATGCAACTGCAAAGGGGATAGATGCTGATTGTGTTTCCCGTAGTTTTTGTCCAAAACTGTCGATACAAGAAGATCCAGTTTGCGGTTTTGCCCATTGCCAAATTGCTGATTATTGGTCAAAAGAACTTAATGAAGTTAAAGGGTGTCTTGGCTGCAATGCCTGCCGCTATGGGAAACCATGTGTGCAGAAAGACGCATTTAATGGCTTTGTTCCCAAAATAAAAGACGCAGACTGTATCGTCTTTGCCTCACCGCTGTATTTTTGGACAGTATCCTCCCGGATAAAGGCCTTCATTGAAAGGTTTTATTGTATCGCAGAGGAGGATTCAAACCCGCCATTGGGCAGATACGAAAAATATCCAGTTAAGGACTGTGCGTTGCTTATGACATCGGCAGATGATTTTTTCTGGACATTTGAACAGGCGGTTTCCTATTATCAGTTTACAATGGTAAATTATATCGGTTTTCAGGACAGGGGGATGGTGCTTGCAGGGGGATGTGGGGACACGAACGGCAAACCGCAGATAGACAAGACAGCCCACTTGCAGGTAGCGTATGAATTTGGAAAGAATATTTATTCAGAGTGATGTTTTTCCGTTTTGAAGTATGGAATATTTATTTCTATTCTGAAAATCTGAAATGAATGTTAGAGGAAAGATGACAATGAATATCAGGGAATACCAGACGAAAGACTATAAGGAAATAATCAAGCTGTTTTGTGATACAGTCCATAATGTAAATGCAAAAGATTACACGGAGCAACAATTGGATGTATGGGCAACGGGCAAAGCGGATGTAGAAACATGGAACCGGTCATTGCTTGAACATTACAGTCTGGTCGTACTTGAAAATAGCATTATAGTTGGTTTTGGTGATATAGATAAGTCTGGCTACCTTGATCGGCTGTATGTCCATAAAGATTTTCAAAGGAAGGGGGTAGCTTCTGCAATATGTAATAAACTGGAATAGACGGTTAAAGGGAAAATTGTCACCCATGTGTCTATTACTGCAAAGCCTTTCTTTGAAAATAGGGGGTATAAGGTGATAAAGGGACAGCAGGTAGAGCGGCAGGGAGTTGTTCTTAAAAATTTTGTTATGGAGAAATACAGATAAAATAATAGACAATGACATCAGCTATTCAGGTTGGTGCCTTTTTTTATAGAGATGGAAAGGGGACGGTTAAGGCATTAACGTATCGGGGAAAGCACGGTTTCTGCAAAAAGGTTCTATTTTGTCTTTTATGGATATGACACATTTGATTTATCTGTATGGTGCCGTCAAAAAACTGAATGTGTTCCTGCTGGGAGAATGGGATAATTACGACAGGGATCGTGGCACGCTGAAGGAGCTGGATAATGTATTTGAGGTGATTTACCGTAATTCTCATACGGTTTATTCAGGAAACCCGGAAGAAGGGAAGGAGTTGTTTTTAAAGATTTTAATGAGCAGGAATTTGACACCAGAGCAGCGGGCGGATATTCTGATGAATGGGACGGTTCGGATGTAGAATTAGGTTATAAAGTGGAAAGAGAAAACTTTTGTCAGGAGTGATTTCGTGATAGAAATTGCTCCTTTATTATAATATTTTGGGTTGTTTCATGAGTTTTATGAAATTTATAAATATAACTAAAAGGCATAACAAAGTATTTTGTATAAGTATTTGATATTCATTTATATGCATGCTATATTGATAATCGAAAGGAGCGTGTTTGAAATGGATAAACAAATGTTAGTAGGAAAAGTTGCAATTATTACTGGTGCTAGTTATGGTATGGGGCAGACAATGGCGGAATTATTTGCAGAGGAAGGTGCATCTGTTGTGCTTACAGCAAGGGGGAATGATAAACTGGATGCTGTAGTGGAGGGCATTCATGCAAAAGGAGAAAAAGCCATAGGTGTTGTTGCAGATGCCTGTTCTCTGGAAGATACACAGAGAGTGTTTGCGGAAACGATAAAAGAATTTGGGGATTTGGATATACTTATCAATAATGCGGGAATCGGAGAACAGAAAATGATTGATGAAACAGACGATGACTGGATGATGTATGTGATGAATACCAATCTGGGAGGTCCGATGCGTTATATACGAGAGGCATTGAAAATTTTTATGCCGAAAAATGATGGTGTTATTATTAATATTTCCTCTGTAAATGGCACTCGTCCATTTTGTGGGGCAACATATACATCTACAAAGGGAGCATTGAATACTTTGACAAAAAATGTGGCTATGCGTTTGGTGGATACGAATATCCGCTGTAATGCGGTTGCGCCTGGAGCAACAATTACGCCTGCGCACCTTGCCAATAAAGCAGGGGAGCAGCCCGGTGGGGCAAAAATGCTGGAATATAGTGGGCATTATGTTTATTTTCCCGGTCCGGAGTGTGAGGCTATTGACCAGGCATATGCATGTCTGTATCTTGCGAGCAGGATGGGGCGGGCTGTGCGTGGTCAGGTATTGCAGGTCTGTAATGGTGCTTTCCTGTAGGATTAAAAAATGATGATTGCAGAAAAGGAGAATAAAATTTATGTTAGGAAATTTTGCTTATTGTAACCCGACGAAGTTATATTTTGGAGATGAGGCATTACAGTATCTGAATGAAGAATTGCCGAAGTATGGAAAAAATGTGGTTCTGGTTTACGGAGGTGGTTCTATTAAAAAGAATGGCATTTATGATGAAGTGGCAGAAATCTTAAAGACAAACGGCAAAAACGTCACAGAGATTGCCGGTGTTATGCCGAATCCGACACTGGAGAAATTGTACGAGGGTATAGAAATTGCAAGAAAACATGAGGCGGATTTGATTCTTGCTGTTGGTGGCGGTTCTGTATGCGATTATGCGAAAGCGGTTTCTGTATCTGTGCATTGTGACGAAGACCCATGGGAGAAATATTATTTGAAATTTGAGGAACCTGCCTGTGAGATTGTTCCTGTTGGCTGTGTTCTGACAATGGTTGGAACCGGTTCTGAGATGAATGCTGGAGCGGTTATTACCAATCAGGAAACCAAACTCAAGATTGGTCATGTATTTGCAGATGAAAATATTATGCCGAGGTTCTCTATCCTGAATCCGAAATATATACTGACTTTGCCGCATTATCAGATGATTGCGGGAATTTATGATATTTTTAATCATATTTGTGAACAGTATTTTTCTGGCGAGGATGATAATACCAGTGATTATATCAGTGAAGGTTTGATGCGCTCGGTGATCCACTCCAGCAGGATTGCAAACAAAGATCCGCAGGACTATGAGGCAAGAAGTAATCTGATGTGGACAGCAACGTGGGCGTTGAATACCCTTGTTGCAAAAGGAAAACCGACAGACTGGATGGTTCATATGCTGGGGCAGGCGGTAGGAGCACACACAGACGCAACACATGGAATGACCTTATCCGCTGTATCTTTGCCATATTATCGGTACATTATGCCGTATGGTCTTACAAAGTTTGTGCGGTTTGCAAAGAATGTATGGGATATAGATGCAACAGGAAAAACAGATGAGCAGGTTGCAGAGGAAGGATTGGCAGCAATGGAAAGCTGGATGAATGAGCTGGGGCTTGTCATGAATATTACAGAACTTGGAGCAGATGAAGAAATGTTAGAAGGGCTTGCTGAGAGTACACTTATTCTTGATGGAGGCTATAAGGTGCCTGGGCGTGATGATATTGTAACCATTTTTCGTAACAGTCTGTAAGGGATGATGTCAGACATGAGAAAGTTATTTGTTATATGTTTGGCATTTGTGCTGGTTATGGGTTTTACTGCCTGCGAAAGCGCAAGCCAACCGTCTGAGAGTGAGTCCGCATCGATAGACAGTAATAACACAGCAGAAACGGAGGTGAAAACCATGAAAATGAGTGTAACAATAGGAGATCAGTCCTTTGCTGCGACATTGGAAGATAATGCTGCTACCCGTGAACTTGTCAAAATGATGGAGGAAAGCCCCATATCCATTAACATGGACGATTATTCCGGGTTTGAGAAAGTGGGTTCCCTTGGAAAGAGTCTGTCAACGGATAATCAGCAGATTACTACGCAGGCAGGGGATATTGTACTTTATAGTGGAAATCAGATTGTTATGTTTTATGGTTCTAATTCATGGAGTTATACTAAAATCGGGAAAATTGATGATTTATCCGGTTGGGAGGACGCACTGGGAAATGGCAGTGTCACAGTAGTATTTTCTCTTACAGAATAATAGAAATGTGTTACAGAAAAGAAAATGCGATAAGAACAGACTGAAAGGATTATGATGATTGATGCAGATAGGGGAAAAGAATAATAGATATAAATATGCCTAATTGTTATGGAAAGGTATTTATTATAAGTATTTGTTATTTGCGTAAAGTGATGTTATATTTAATTTACAAAAAAACTTGATACAAATCAAATCATCAAAGATAGGAATGGAAGTGAAAGAATGATGAATAACGATCAGGAACAGAAACACACAATCCAGAACATGAAAGATGCCGGATGCAGTGAAGATACCATTAACCGTTTTTTGCTTTGCTATCAGGCAGGTGATGTAAAAGGGGAATTAAAGGTTCTCTCAAATCATAGGCAGGTGTTATTGGATGAGGTTCATAAAGGACAGAAAGAAATTGACTGTTTGGATTATCTGGTTTATCAGATTGAAAAAGGCGAAAAGACTTTTTAAGCCGATAAAAAACATCAACTAAAAAAGTCTATAATTTCGCCTGTAAAGTTTCACTAAGCTCGAAAAAACCTTGCTAGGCGAAACTAAATCAAACCTATTTTATAGGTTGACAAAATGAAATGGAGGTATGATTATGAATACAAAAAAAGAAATAAGACAGCAGACGTTAACGGGAGAGAGAGCATTATTTCAGGGAAAAGGGTTACAGCTTACAGATTGTGTATTTGTGGATGGTGAATCACCACTAAAGGAGAGTCAGGACATTGAGTTAAACGGCAGTCTGTTCCGCTGGAAATATCCTCTCTGGTACAGTAAAAATATTGTGGCAAAGAACTGTACATGGTTTGAAATGGCACGTGCAGGGGTATGGTATACAGATAATATTCTGGTAGAGGATGCTGTGATTGAAGCACCAAAGAATTTCCGTCGGTGTCATGGGGTGACGCTGAAAAATGTTTCATTCTCTAATGCATCCGAGACATTATGGAATTGTGAGAAAGTCAGGATGGAAAATGTAACAGCAAAGGGAGATTACTTTGCTATGAATTGTCAGGATATGGAACTGGATGGGTTCACGCTAACCGGTAATTATTCTTTTGATGGAGCAAAAAATGTAGTAATAAGAAATGCAAAGATGTTGTCAAAAGACGCATTCTGGAATACAGAAAATGTTACTGTGTATGATTCATTTATTTCTGGGGAATATCTTGGATGGAATGCAAAGAACCTGACGTTGATTAACTGTACGATTGAAAGCCTGCAGGGGATGTGTTATATCGATAATCTGGTTATGAAAAACTGTAAGCTGATTAATACAACACTGGCTTTTGAGTATTCTTCTGTGGATGCACAGATTGACAGTAAAATTGAAAGTGTAATGAATCCGGCAAGTGGAACAATCCGTGCCGAGTATATTGAGAACCTGATTATGGAAAAAGATAAAGTAGACACGGGGAAGACAAAAATTATATGTGGGAAGCAGCCTGCAAAAGGGAAAAAGGAATTTCAGATCCTTACCAATTTGCCATTGAAACCATGTGCATGTGAAGTGTGAAAAATTAGGGGGAAAATGATGGAATACAGAGTAAACCAGCGGACGGGAGACAAAATCAGTATAATTGGACTGGGCGCCAGTTATATCTCTGAATCAAGTGAAAAGGAAGCAGTAGAGGCACTTATCTATGCATATGAACATGGAATCAATTATGTAGATCTTTCTACAGCCGGGGCAAAGACTTTTTCTTATTATGCGTCTGCACTGGGAAGTGTCTGGAAGAAAATGCGTTATCAGGTACATTTTGGTGCAAACTATGAAACCGGGGAATATGGATGGACTACCAATTTAGAGGCAGTAAAGCGGCAGATTGACTGGCAGTTGCGAAGCCTTAAAACGGATTATATTGATTATGGATTTGTCCATTGTCTGGATGAGGATAGTGACTGGGAGGCTTATCAGGAGAATGGTGTGCTACAGTACTTGCTGGATATGAAAAAAAAGAGGAGTTGTACAGCATATCCTTTTCTGCAGGCCAACTTTTGAATGCAAAGACTTCTCCCTTTGGCAGGGAGTTATCGCAGTATCAATGCCATCCAGTATGCATTGGATAAGCCGGGCGTTCTGAGAGTACTGCCGGGAATCCGTAATGTAGAGGATGTAAAGCATTTGCTGGGATTTTTTGATGCGGCGGAGGAAGAAAGAGATTATTCTGCACTTGGTTCTTATGCGCCTACAGAAATGGCAGGTACTTGTGTGTATTGCAATCACTGTCAGCCTTGTCCTGCAGGTTTGAATGTGGGGCTGATGAATAAATACTATGACCTTGCAAAAGCTGGCGATACGATGGCGGCAGACCATTACCCAAATATGGAACTTCATGCAGATTCGTGTATTCAGTGTGGGCATTGTGAATCTCGTTTCCCGTTCCATGTTAAGCAGATGGCAAGGATGGAGGAAATCAATTCCTTTTTTAACCGTTAAATTTTTTGAGATTATATCCGGAGGTGATACCATTGAAGAATCATAAAAGGAAAAGGTCTTTCTTCGTATTATTGCTTGTTGTCAGTCTAGTGTCTGTACTGGTGTGGTTCCGGCGATTTCCAGTGCCGTAAGGAAATTGACGACACCGGGAGAAAATGTGCTGGTACAGACTCCGGTATATAACATCTTCTTCCATTCGATTGTAAATAATGGGAGAAACGTGGTGGAAAGTCCACTTGGCTACGAAAATGGTAAATACTACATTGACTTTGGCAGGTTGGAGGAAGATTAGTATAACAGCCCTTGCGCCGACAAAGGCTTTTAATCTGGCAGGATTGCAGACAGAAGCGGTTGTGGTGCTGGATGAGGTGCTGCGTCATAAGATGTGGAGAGCACTCAATACGGATGAGGTGGCAGAACCAAATGCATTTGCTGTGGATGTGGCAATGGAGATCGGTTTGTGCGGATGAATATTGCCTGTCCGAGGGAGTTAGTGCAAGATAGGATGGAGCGGTTAAGGCGTGGAGTGGAGGAATATGAAAAATACTTATGACTTTATGCTGACAGAATAGTGACTGGAGAGGATGAAGCAAAATGAGAAGTTTTTTGAAAAATCATAAGTGGATAAAAGTATTGGTGATGCTTGTTTGTATTCTTTTGATTTTGTTAGTGGCAGCACTGCTGTTTTTGAAGCTGTGGCCAGCTTTTGGAGGAAGAGCTTCGGCAGAGGACAGACAGGATTATGAGGACAGGGCAGAGAATTACCATGATGGAAAATTTTATAATGATGGAGATTTTCAGATTGTCAAAGAGACAGAGCAGACAGACGAACATATCATCTCCTCAAAGGGAATAGAGCCGGAAGGAGAGCTTCCGGTAACAGAACCATCTTTTAATGAGGAGTTACTAGAGGAGGAGGTAAGGGTTACATGGTTTGGACATTCATCCCTTCTTCTTCAGATGCATGGGATGAATATACTGATTGATCCGGTATTTAGTGAGAGGAGTTCACCAGTATCCTTTGTTGGGACAAAACGCTTTTCCCATCCACCGGTTGGAGTAGAGGATTTGCCTGCGATTGATTTATTAGTACTGTCCCACGACCATTATGACCATCTGGATTATAATGTAATAAAAGGGATTGATGAAAAGGTAGAACGGTACATCGTACCACTTGGCGTAGAAAACCATCTGGAACGATGGGGCGTGGATGAAAAGAAAATCCAGAATATGGCATGGTGGGAGGAAACGACAGTAAACGGTCTTACGGTTGGCTGTACACCGGCAAGACATTATTCCGGAAGAAGCCTGGATGACCAGTTTGCGACACTTTGGGCATCCTGGGTATTTCAGGATGAATACCATAAGGTCTTTGAGAGCGGGGACAGCGGATATGGTGAACAGTATAAAAAGATTCATGATAAATATGGAGATTTTGATTTCATTATGACGGATTGTGCCCGGTATGATGTGAACTGGCCGGAGGTTCATATGTTCCCGGAGGAGGCGGTTCAGGCTGCACAGATACTTGGTGCGAAAGCCGCAATGCCGATTCATTGGGGTGCATTTACACTGGCGAATCATCCATGGGATGATTCTGCGGAGCGTTTTGTGGCAGCGGGTGAAGAGGCTGGATTGCAGATTGTGACACCGCAGATTGGAGAGACGATAAACTTAAACAGTATGGAAAGCAGCATGGATCGCTGGTGGAAGGATATTTTATAACAGCTAATTTTATAGGTGTCTGCACTTTTGAAAAGGAGGAATTGCAATGCGATACAAAAGTAAGATAATTTCCTGTTTTTTGATGATCTGTCTGCTGGTCAGTGTTTTATATACAAATAAAATGTCTGAAGTATTGGCAGCAGGCAATTCAAAAACAGGGATTCGCCTGAGAATAGATAATCGGGCTGTATTTGGAAAGACGATTTCTATAAAGAAGGGAAAAAAGAAGAGGATAAAGGTAATTGTTCCCCAAAAGAAAAAGTATAAAATTACCTTTCGTTCGAGTAAGAGCAGTGTTGTAACAGTAACAAAAAAAGGAAAAATTATGGCAAAAAAGATAGGAACTGCTAAGATTACTGTAATTGCAAAAATAAAGAAGAAAAAGTATAAAAGTTGGATAAAAATTAAGGTGGTTTCAGGGGATAAAAAAAGTGATGTTTCTTTACCAACAAAAAATCCGATACCTTCAAAGACGGTAACACCATCTAATGCACCAACTGATACAGCGATGGTAGAGCCATCTGACACACCAATGGTAACACCGTCTGATACACCAACGATAGAACCAACAGCAACACCAACAGAAAGTCTTGCACCGGATACGGGTACAGTTTCGGATATGTATAAAATAACGATTCAGGTAAATGGGAAAGTATTTCCGGCTAAGCTGTATCAGACGGAGACAACGAAAAGTATCATGCAGAAATTGCCGTTATCTATTACAATGGATGAATTAAACGGAAATGAAAAATATTATTATTTTTCAGAGAGTTTTCCGACAGAATCAGGGAGAGTTTCTACGATTCATACGGGAGATTTGAAACTGTATGGTTTTTCCTGTCTGGTGCTTTTTTATGAATCCTTTTCCACTACGTACAGTTATACTTCTTTAGGATATGTAGAAAATCTGGAAGCGCTGGCAGAGGCATTGGGAACAGGCAGTGTTCGTTTAGATATTTTTGGATAAAACTGAAAAATGTGTAAAGAATGAAGTTCCACTAAGGCGGTAAAAAACACCGCCCAAGTGAAACTAAGTCATTCTTGGAGAAATGGGTATATGAAAAAACAAAAAATTAGTCTGATGATACTGTTATTTGTGGCATCCATACTGGCAGCAGGATGTGGAAAAACAGAATCGGTGCAGACAGAAAATGGAAGTGGGACCTTGCAGTCAAATAAGGGAAACGGCGAAGAAAGAATGGAAGATACGGATATAATAAACCCAACATCTGAAATTGTTTCATTAGAGGATGGTTTTTCTGTTGTGAAATATTCCGGAGATTATAGATTGGATGAATTTCTGAAGCAGGGTGGGGAAGCCTCGGATGCGGATGTGATGGGATTTTTGGCAAAGAATCTTTTTTCGGGAGAGTCTGTATTAGAGTTTTTTGGTGATATATTCGGATGCAGTACCTTATCCATAAAGAGCACAGATGGAAGTTATATTTTTGGAAGGAATTTTGACTGGAATTCCTGTCAGACTTTGGTTGTGAGTACGGAGCCGGAGGAGGAATATGCCTCCATCTCTACGGTAAACATGGATTTTATTCAGGCGGCGGGGACGGACATGGAACGGCTGCCGGATGAGATGAAAACTATGGTGGCCTTGTATGCGCCTCTGGATGGAATGAATGAGAAGGGACTTTGTGTGTCTGTGAATATGATTGAAGATACTGATACGATTAATCAGAATACGGATAAAAAGGATATTACCACCACAACAGCGGTTCGCTTGTTACTGGATCAGGCAGCAGATGTGGATGAGGCACTGGCACTGTTAAAACAGTATGACTTACATGCTTCTATGGGAATGATGGTGCATTTTGCACTGGCAGATGCCAAAGGAAATGCGGTAGCAGTGGAGTATGTTGATAATGAAATGGTGGTGATAGATACATCTGTGGTAACAAACTTTTATTTGGAAGAGGGAGAAAAGCATGGAATTGGAACAGAACAGTCCCATACCCGGTATGAGATTCTGACAGAGAAACTGAAAGAAAAGCAAACGATGGATATGCAGGATGTCAGGGATGCACTGGACAGTGTCAGCAAAGATAACTTTGGAGAGTTTGAATCAACAGAGTGGAGCATTGTTTTTCATCAGGGCAGTGGAAAGGTGGTGTATTATCACCGGGAGAATTACGAAAAGGCATATACCTTTCAGATTCCACTACAGTAATCATAAAATAGGAAATTGCTGTAATCGTGGCGGTCAAAGGGCAAAATGCTAGTTTTGCCCTTTTCCTAAAAGCGTTTGAAATTCCTCCAGAAATTTCTTTGCGGCTTTCGGAAATATCTGATATTTTTTCCAAATCAGGCTCATATCTGCGATTAACCTAGGTTCACAGGGAACAAAGCAGAGATTGCTATTATCAGTGGTATTGATGATTTTGTCAAGAGCAAAAGCATAGCCAAGCCCTTCGTCCACCATCAGGGAAGCATTAAAAAGCAGGTTATAGGTAGCAAAAATATTTAACTCTGAAATGCTTTTGCCAAGCCATGAGGTTAGAAGATCGCCATTGCAGGTGTTACGGTTGAAAATAAGCGGCTTATCCCACAGGTCTTTTGGGGAAATACAGGTTTTCTCTGCCAAAGGGCTGTCCTTTCGCATTAAAATACCATAAACATCTTTCACTGGAAATTCCAGATATTCATATTTAGAGGCATCAATCATGCCAAATACAAGACCAAAATCAATTAGTCCCCTGTCAAGGCTTTCTAAAACATCAGTTGTGTCGCCACTGGATATATGATAGTGTATGTCTGGATATTCGGTTTGTAATCTTTTTCCAGCTTTGGCGATAAGGCGGACGGCATCTGTTTCACCGGCGCCGATATACACATCCCCGGCAATGATGTCATCGGAAACCGTGATTTCATGTTCCGTTTTTTTTACCAGTTCAAGGATTTCTTCAGCACGTTTTCGCAATATCATGCCCTCCTCGGTCAAAGTGATTTTACGGTTTCCACGTATCATAAGCTGTTTTCCTAATTCATCTTCCATGTCTTTCAGCTGTCTGGATAAAGTTGGCTGGGAAAGATGAAGAGATTCGGCTGCCCCGGATATGCTTTGCTCTCTGGTGACAGCAAGAAAATATTCAAGAACACGTAATTCCATTGTCAGATCCTCCCTGTTTTGCGGAGCAAAATCCGAGCCTCATATGGCGAGGAGAGGATTTTTCCTCCATGCAAAATAAATTGATTCTTATTATATCAAAATGCTGATATGCCTGTCAAACATAGAAAGATATTTGTTATAAGTATTTGTTATTAAACTTGATGGATGGTAAAATGTGAATAGAAAGAAATGTTTGATATATCAGTATGAATGGAGGATTTGTTATATGGGACGTTGCCGTTTGTTGTGGAACTTATTTCAACTAAAAAGAAACGAACATAAGGCGAGAGAACAGATTCGAACCTTGCAGGACAAGAAGCTACGGAAACTTCTTTATTATGCCTATGACCATTCCACATATTACAGAAAAACTTTTGAGCAGAGAGGAATTACCAGAGAGCATATAGATAGACTTCCATTGTCTGCCTTTCCGACAATGGATAAAAAAATGCTCATGGAACATTTTAATGAAATTGTGACGGTGCCGGATATCCGGCAGGAGGAACTTTGCAAATTTGATGAAATAGTCTCGCCTGTGGCGAGCCATGGGAAGTTTGACAGAGCCAAACTTCTGGAATGCGAAAAAAGCATTCGCAAGGCAGAGGAGAAAACATCTTCAAACGAAAAACTTTTTCGGGAAAAGTACCATGTGGTACATTCGTCAGGCAGTACGGGAGTGCCAAGATATTTTGTATATGATGCCTCTGCCTGGAATCAGATGCTTCTTGGGATTATCCGTGGAGCATTGTGGGATATGACAATGCCACAGATTTTGAAACTTTTGTTCGGTGATTTGCGAATTATATATATTGCTGCCACAGATGGACGGTATGGCGGGGCAATGGCAGTCGGGGATGGAATTGATGGTGTGGGAGCCGAGCAGAGGTTTCTGGATATCAAGACACCACTTTCTGAGTGGGTTCATACTGTCAGGGACTTTAAGCCGGATATCATTATTGGTTATCTGTCTGCTATTAAGATTTTAGGAGGATTGGTAGAAAGCAGTGAAGTTTCGGTAAATGTGTATCGGGTGATTTCCTGCGGAGAACCACTGGCTCCGGGACTTAGAAGCTATCTGGAGAAAACTTTCGGAGCAGTTGTTGTGAATTTTGATGGTGCCAGTGAATCATTGGCGTTAGGAGTGGAGACAAGCGGAACAGAGGGAATGTATCTGTTTGACGATATGAATTACATTGAGATTATAAACGGAAAGATGTACCTGACTTCTCTGTATAATTATGCGCAGCCTTTAATCCGATATGAGATTTCTGACCGGTTGATACTGAAACAGACGGAAGAAAGCAGATATCCGTTTATGCAGGCAGACATTTTACTGAGCAGAAGTGAGGATATATTATGGTTCGAGGATAACAAGGGAAAAAGAGATTTTCTTCATCCGCTGGCAGTAGAAGGAATTTGTGTAGAGGGACTTTTGGATTATCAGTTCCGGCAGACAGATAACGATGCATTTGAAATGCTGGCACAGATCAGGGAAGATGGCAGGAAGATGTATGTTCAGAAAGAAATTTTGAAACAGATGAAACAGATTCTTCATGAGAAAAATATGGATGGTGTGCACTTTTTTGTAAGATTTGTGAAAGAAATCCTGCCGGATTCCAAAACGGGAAAAAAGCAGTTGATTGTGAAAAAGGCTTGAAGTTTCACTAATGCATGAAAAAGCCATGCAAAGTGAAACTAAATCAAGCCTAAAAAGAACGCAAAAACAGCGTTCTTCTAATGATTTTGTAGCGGAGGATTCATATGAATAAAAAAAGTTTTACTGCAGGGGAAACATATCTATAAGTTATATAAACAGGGGACAAAAAGTAATTAGATACTTAATGATGTGAATGTAGAAATATACAAGGGTGATTTTACTGTGATTATGGGTTCTTCCGGTGTAGGAAAATCCACGTTGCTTTATTGTCTAAGCGGGATGGATTCTGTTTCAGATGGTGAGGTTATCTATCAGGGGCAGGAAATTAGCAGGTATTGGGAAAAACAGATGGTGGATTTGCGTACAAAGGAGTTTGGATTTGTTTTTCAACAAACTCATCTTGTCAGCAATCTGACATTGCTTGAAAATGTAGCGGTTGCCGGTTATGCCTGCAGGAAAAGAAAGGCAGAAGAGGTTCAGAAAAAGGTTGTGGAACTTCTTAGCAGAATGGCTGGGAGAAGTTATCTGCTTCCGGTTATAAATGATGGGGTGTAAGTGTGGACGCATACTGACACCCTGTTCTTGGTTTCTTCGCTAATTCTCTCTGGTGGTGGTTAATTTTTGCCATCAGAGATTTAGTGGGAAACCACAGTTTTAATTGATGAAACTATGGTTTTGTTTGCCATAGTTTTTTATTTTAGATAGTAAATTGCGTCTAAGCGATAGTTTGCTTTTTATCTGCTTTGGCAGGATAATCTAAAAGTGGGTTGAAATGGAGGTAGTAATATGGATGAAAAACTGGACGTATTGGTCAAAGTCAATGATATGGCGGTGAATATGAATGGTCTGACAGCATTCTACATATGGTGTATGAGGGAATCAGGACAGATAATGTTGGTTTAATATTGGAAATAACCAGTTATACACATTACCAGCAGTGCCGACGACTACGGAATTCATTTCATATAGATCACCAAAAAAATCGAAACTTGTTAAGCTATATCAAGATTTTTATGATATTCTTATTTCGGGAGGTGGAATGATGTCAGATAGTCGTTTATTCAAAATGTTATATTATCTTTTAGACAGGGAACGTGCTACAGCTCCTGAATTAGCAGCTGAATTTGAAGTTTCTACAAGAACAATTTATCGTGATGTAGAAGTATTAAGCAGTGCAGGTATCCCAATCTATGCTGAACCGGGAAGAAATGGCGGTATATACTTATTGCAAGATTTTATTTTGGACAGAACAATATTATCTGAAAATGAAAGACAGGAAATATTAGCAGCAATACAAAGTATATTTGCTACAGGTTATACTGGTGGAAAAGAAATGCTAACAAAGTTATCAGCGCTTTTCAATGTAAATACAAGAAATTGGCTTGAGGTGGATTTTTCACGTTGGGGAAAATGTACTTATGATAACTCAAAATTTGAAAAGTTGAAAACAGCGGTAATTCAGTGTAAAGAAATAAAGATAGTATATGAAAACTCTAACAGTAAAAGAAGTAAACGAATCGTTCAACCATTAAAAATATCTTATAAATCGAAAGAATGGTATTTGAAAGCGTTTTGCATAGAAAAGCAGGATTTTCGCATATTTAAATTGAACCGCATATTAGAGTTGGAACTATTAGAGAATACATTTGTGCCAAGACAATACCCGGATATAGAAAACAACTTACAACAGGCATACCATCAGATAGTCCTTTTGTTTTCAAAAGAAATTGCATATCGTGTTTATGATGAATTTGACATAACAGAAATCGAGTATCAAAAAAATGGTGATTTGATGGTATGTGCTCAAATGCCAGTTGATACATGGCTTACTGGTTATCTGCTTTCATTTGGGGCACAAGTTGAAATCATTGAACCAAAGTATTTAAAAGGTGTTTTAGCTGCACAGGCACAAGAAATATATGAAAAAAATAAACCTTGACAAAAGGTGTCAAGATATGTGTGCTATACTAAGGACCATAGCAATACAGCTATACAGAAAATTTAAACAACAGTTTAGAAAGAAAGAGGTAACGAAAATGAATGAAATGAATCAGAAATTTTGTCAGTGCTGTGGCATGCCTATGGGAGATACTGATGAACTGTACGGAACAAATGCAGATGGCAGCAAAAATGAGGAATACTGCAAGTATTGTTTTGAAAATGGTAAGTTTACTTTTAATGGTACGATGGAAGAAATGATTGAGATATGTGTACCGAATATGGTTGCTGCTAACCCCAATATGAGTGAAGAAGAAGCAAGAAAAATTATGATTGAATGGTTTCCGACACTGAAACGCTGGAAAAACTAACTTTTATTGTCCAATGATTAGTTAAAAAAGATAAGTGAAATCATTTTCCTTTATTTTTTCGGGTATTATACACAGTGAGAAATTGGGAAAATGTACGGACGCTGCCAGAGTACGACAAAACGGAGGTATAATAGGGCAGCGATAAACAAGTATTTACGGAGGTGTGCTTATGGAATATATTAGAGTAACAAACGAGAATATAGAAAAAGAACATATATGTTGTGCAATCTCGAATAATAATGATATTCAAGTGTCATCAAAAAAAGATTGGTTAAAAGGACGTTTTGATGATGGTTTAGTTTTCTTAAAAAGTGAACAACGTGGAAAGTGCTTTATTGAATATATACCCGCTGAAAATGCGTGGAATCCCATTGTCGCAGATAGCTATATGTATATTGACTGTTTATGGGTAGCTGGTTCTTTCAAAGGACATGGTTATGGGGCAGAACTACTGAATGCTTGTATTGGGGATAGTAAAAACAAAGGAAAAAAGGGACTATGTATATTATCTGCGGCAAAGAAAAAACCATTTCTGGCAGACCCTAAATTCCTAAAATACAAAGGGTTTACCATCAGTGATGAAGCGGATAATGGTATTCAGTTATGGTATTTGTCTTTTGACGAAAATGCTCTATTGCCAAAATTCAAAGAATGTGCAAAACACCCTCATATTGATGAGATGGGATATGTTCTGTATTACACCAATCAGTGTCCGTTTAATGCAAAATACATTCCTGTAATTGAAAACATTGCGAAAGAAAAATCTATACAATTCAAGTCGGTTCACTTACAGAACAAGGAGGACGCACAAAACGCCCCAACACCAATTACAACTTATGCATTATTTTTAGATGGTAATTATATTACAAACGAGCAGATGAATGACAAGAGGTTTTTGAAATTATTAGAAAAGTAACTTCTCGTTTGTAGATTATAGCCAACAGGAAATCTTGATTTTGAATCTGGAGAGGAGGTTATGCGGATTTTACAGCAGGTCAGGCAGGAGGAGAAATGTTCTGTGGTTGTTGTTACACATGACCAGTTGGTTGCTGATTCTGCAGACCGGATTATCCAGATTCAAAATGGACAGATTAAATATAAATAATCATGGCTTCACCAAAAGAAATTTCTCCATAAATTCTTAAGGTTGGACAGCCTTGTGACTGATTTGAGTTTTGCTCCCGAATGGTTCCAAAAACCGTTTTTACATGGATCTCGACATTCCATGTTTTTGGAATATATAAGACAGCGCTGCCAAAGGATACTTCTAAACTAATATCAGCAACTCCGTTTTTTATAATAGTATTGTCAAAGTAGATTTTCATTTCTCCAAAGCTGTTTTCAAAGGACGCATTTACAAGAGCGTCTGTGTTGACATATTTAATGGAAGAACCAAAGGAATTTTCAAAGTGAAGAATTTCATCGTTTTGCATATTACAGTCCTTTTTTCCTTCGTCGTGAAAGTCAAATTCCATGTTCCCATTAAAATTTGGATGATGTCTTTTTGGAAAAATAATGCTTAACCCAATACTAGCAAGCAGGGCAGCACTAAGCAAGGTCCAGGGAGTAATGGCAGTAATGCAAAGCAATTTATCATACTGGATAGCAATAAGTGCCAGACCAAAAATGATACCAAAGAAATTGCGATGTCGGATTCCCTCTAATATCATCCATATAAAAAAGATGGTTAAAAGGATTTTAAAAAGGGAAAAGTGATGAAAGGTTGGCCAGTAGTTCAGGCGGTTCAATAAAAGAGAAGCGGCTCCTAACAGAAAAAGAAGTCCCCAAAATAGTTTGTTCATTGAAAATTTGTTCTGATTCATATTTTACCTCATTTCTGCGCTGTCTTTTGTATGAATAATGCTTGTGCAAGCAGCGCATTCACAAGCATTTAGCGAAGAACACTGTTTTTGTGTTCTTCTAATTTGATTTTAAGTGGTTTATAATAGTTACGGGAAACATATACCTGCTTATGTGTGTGCTGAAATTCGATTACACTAGAGGCAGTCAGGTTACGGTTAATTGCATAAACCTGAGTTGTATTGAGGATTGCAGATTTTGAAATCCTCATAAATGAACCAGGAAGGATTTCTTCTAGTTCATACAGCTTAAATTTACATTGAAAAATATTATCAATTGTATGTGCTTCAATTCCATGGATTCCGGTTTCAAAAAACAAAATATCTTCCAAATTAAGGTAATATTCTGTTTCGTTTTTGAAGAGTATGATTTTTTCCTTTGTATTACTTAGTTCAGATAGAGTTTTCTGTATTTTTTGAATCTTTTCTGTCAGGGAACTGCATCGGATAATAATTTCTTCTTCTTGCAGTTGTTCATCAAATTCAATTCTAATTTTCATGTACTTTCTCCAATGTAGAGGTAATGTGCGCATGGGATAGGGAATTCTATACAGCATAGTGGTATACAAAGTGTTAGCATAAATAGTTACTAGAGTTATTATAAAAAATGAGTAATAGAATGTAAACCCATAAAAGGTAAGTGGTTCGTTTTAGTGGGTAAGAGGTGATTACTTATGATATATGTGGTTTTTTATAGAAACAGAAATAATAGGACACAGAAAATTCATATATTTGCCATTGTTTCAGACGTAAGTTGCCACAATTTTTTCTTAAATTTTATATATTCGTTATTATTCTTATTACTATATAGGTTGCTGGAATTTTAATGAATAATAGATATACTGCAATTTGAGGAGAGGTATCATGGAGTTTGAAAACCGAATTCAGACAAGAGAGGGTTTGAGGGATTGGATAACTCTACAGGAGAAAGTTATTTTATTTGGTAATGAGTCATTGGCAGTGACATTATTGCGTTATTACATTTTGATGAATGAAAAAGATAAGATAAGAGGTTTATCTTATGTACATACGGAATCAGAATATATGCTTTTTGATGAATTTATCATAAAACCAATTGCGGATTATTTAGTAAGAGATGACAGTCAAATTGCTATTTTGGCGCAGAACTGGGAAGAATGCCAGTTGTTAAAAGAACAGATAGATGAGTGGGATGAATGGAAAATATGGTACATTGATTATTCCTTGATTACAGAATTGTCATGGGAGGATAATGTAAAATTGGATTTTCTTTGTACAGGTTTTATGAAATGTGGAGCAGATTATTTATGTGAAGCTTTAAGTAATAATAGAAAGATTTATATTCCAAAAGAAAAAGAAATTTCTTATGATAGATGGAAAAATAAATATCTGGATGCACCAGAACGTTTTCGTGAAATGTATTTTTCTGGGATTTCTAAAAAAAGAAAATGGGGATGTATAAATCCAGAATATTTTTGTAAGGCAGAATTTGTGTATGAAAGTTTTAGCAATACACCCAAAATTATATTTATATTGCGGAATCCTGCGGATGCAGCATATGCTTATTTTAAAATGCGTATGCGGCAGAGTGATGACCTAATTCACCAGAAATATTTTAAAAAGTATCGAAAATATTCATCCAGGATGTTTTATGAATATATGGAAGATGATATTTTTTCAGGAAGGAATCAAAACTTTTCTTATGATATATGGATAAAAGAATATTTAAAATTTTATCAACGGGAAGATATTATGATTTTGTTTTTTGAGGAAATTGTAAAAAAACCAGAGAAAATTTTGAAAAAGGTACAAAAATTTATAGGGGTTAAACCAATAAAAGATTTACAGTTTTCCTATAATGAAATGGATAAAAAAGTTTCTAAAAACTATTTTTGTGCTATTGTAAATGATAAATTGCATCATATAGATTTATATTATAAGGAGTCAGGTACGGAAAAGCAACAAAGAAGGTTTGAAAAATTACGAAATTTTATATGGAAATATACTTTGATAGATAATAACGAAAAAATTTCCTTGGAGAATAAAAAGATTTTACTGGATTATTATTGGGATTCTATACAAGAAATTGAAGAAATATCTGGAAAAAGTCTGAAAGGAATATGGTATGAATAGGGGGGCAGAAAGCTTTTGCTGCTTTTGATTTAAGCAGCAGATTTCATTTTCATAGTGCTTCCTTTAAATTAAATAAATTACCTGCTGGAAAGGATATCACCTGTCAGCAGGTAATTTGCATTTTAAGAATGAAAATGGTAATAGGTATTATTAAAAAGAACGTTGGATTTACGTTCTTTTTAGGTTTGACATAGTTTTTTTATATGACTCTTTTATGTTTCTCTTAAATTCTAATTTTTTTGCAACACTTTTGCAAGATCAGATATCTAATGTATAGAAACAAAAAATGAAAATTGTGTCGATACAAAAGTAAGGTTTCGGAATAGGAGGTGAGGTTATGGAAGATTTGGTAGAGCGTGCAAAGGCAGGAGATTCGGAAAGCTTTGTTTCACTTATAGAAAAATGTAAACAGAGTATGTATAAGGTGGCTCGAAGTTATTTGAATCAGGAGGAGGATATTGCGGATGTGCTGCAGGAAAGTATTTTAAAGTGTTATGTGTCTTTACCACAGTTACGGGAAAACCAGTATTTTAAAACGTGGTTAATTCGTATTGTGATCAATGAGTGTAAAAAGGTATTGGTAAATAAAAGAAAGAATACAAATATCGAAGATATTCCAGAGAGGGGAATTTGGGAATATGGATATGATAATCTGGAATTCCATGATCTTTTGGATTCTATAGATGAAAAGTACCGAACAATATTGTTGTTGTATTATGGAGAGGGATATAATGCACGGGAAATTGCTCAGATTATGGGATTAAATGCGGTGACAGTCCGCTCCAGATGAATAAAGGTCGTTATTTGTTACCAGTATTTGAATAGGTTGGTTATAAAAAAATACTCACAAATTTGTTGCTTAAGAATACTATAAATTATCATTATTGCTGTGAATCGTAATATACGGTTCACAGCCCTCCACTTAAAGCATATATGGAAATTGTTTTTTCTATATATGCAGTACATATTCAATTTTTGGAGGGATATTGTAATGATGATTTATGTAGTGCAGCCAAATGATACAATAGATTCTATTGCCGAGTCTTATCAGGTTCCGGTTGATAATATTATCTATATCAATCAGTTGGCTTATCCATATGCATTGGCGATTGGCCAGGCACTTTTAATTCCAACGGCAGATGAGGAACAAGAAAGAAGAGCAGTTATTACGAATGGTTATGCATACCCGTTTATTAATCAGGGAGTATTGGAATCAACTTTACCTTATCTGACTAATTTATCAATTTTTTCTTATGGCTTTACTGGACAGGGGGATTTGATTGCTCCTACGTTAAATGATACATGGATGATTGAATTGGCAGCAGGAATGGGAGTTAATTCTATTTTGACGTTGACACCGATGGATGCGGAAGGCAGGTTTAGTAATGTTTTGATTCATCAGATGGTAAATAATGCAGAAGCAAGAAGTGCATTGATTCAAAATCTGCTGGTCACTTTGGGAGAAAAGGGTTATCAGGGGGTGGATGTGGATTTTGAATATATTCTTGCCGAAGACAGGGATGCTTTTACATCGTTTGTTGCAGAATTGACAGAAACAATGAATGCAAATGGATATGAAACATCTGTTGCACTTGCTCCTAAAACTTCTGCTAATCAAAGGGGACTTCTTTATGAAGGGAAAGATTATGGTGGGCTTGGCGCTGCAGCTAACTCAGTGCTGTTGATGACATATGAGTGGGGATATACATATCACCATGCAAGTCATAGGTAATCTGTTTTACTCACAATTCCTCTATTTATGGGGAATTAGAGGGTATATTGTTAATTCAAAATTATCAGTGTCACGTTTTCCACGCATGTTTCTTGTTTCTTTTATATATTCCATACGACTAATAACTGACTTCAATAGTTCATTTTTCATGCTGGCATTGTCAATCGTATCATATCCGCTTACAACGCTTCTTACAGTTGGAATAAAATTGTTTTCTATAAAAAGCGCTTGCTCTTCCATAGCCTTTTGCTCCAGAAGGGTTTCTAAGGATTGTCTGTGCTCTTTTATTTTTGCCTTAATTGTGCTGTTTCTTTTGAAGAAGGTATCTTCATCATATACTCCACGTTCCAGCAAGTCAAAGGTTTTGTCTAATTGTTTTTTTAATGTTTCTATTTCCTTTTCCATTGCAAGACAGGAGGATTCATAGGAAATGATTGTAGCTGGGGATTCATTCTGTTCTACTTCTAATTCATAGTTATTCAGCCATAATTTTAGAAATGTAATTATTTTTTGCTCTATCAGGTAAATGGGTGCTGATATGTTATCACAATACCGGTTAGGGCATTTTAATACGGCATATGGGGTTTTAGATGTGGGTGCAAGGCGTGTCATAAGATGCCCGCATTTTTTACAATAGACAAGCCCAGCAAGTGGATTTTGCAATTTTTTGGAAGCTGGAACAGAAGTTTTACTGTTTGACTGCAGAAGTATCTGGGCTTTTTGAAAAGTTTCTTCGTCAATGATGGCTTCATGCAGTCCATTTACAATGATACAATCTTTATTTCTGTTACGTTTTGTAACGATAGTTCCATTCTGTGATATTTTTTGGCATTTGTCATATCCCCAGCGGATTTTGCCAGTATAAACAGGGTTGCGCAGAATGTCCCGAATAGATGCAGGAGACCAGGTATCATTTGCCAGAGGTTTTATATTTCTTTCATCCAGTAGGCGGCATATTTTTGTAGAACCTATTTTTGTTTTGCTTCCGTCAGGGTTTCTTGTGCCGTTTACATATAAATCAAAAATAAGACGTACGATATCTGCCTGCTCTGGTATGATTGCAAGGCTCCAGCCTTTGTCGTTTTGCAGTTTGATACGTTTATAGCCAAGCGGAGCTGTAGAACCGATATAACGCCCTTCTCCGGCAGCAGCAATGCGCCCTCTTTGGATGCGCCGATTGATAGTCTTGTATTCGCGCCGGGACATGAAAAGTCCGAACTCAAAATATTCTTCGTCAAATTCATTGTTTGGATCATATGTTTTAGATGGTGTGATAATTTTTGTTCCAGAAAGCTGGAATGCCTGTGCAACGATTCCCTGGTCAATGGTCGCTCCTCTTGCCAGACGCTCTATTTCCATGACAAGAACACCATTCCAGGTACCGCTTTCAACCTCGTTTAAAAGCTTCATCATTTCAGGGCGTGCGGAAATGGTTTCTCCTGATACAATTTCTTTGTAGATGGTTGTGATATCTATTTCTAATTTGTGTGCAAGGGCTGCTAAGATTTGTTCATGGCGTGCAAGGGTTTCCCCTTCGCCATGGGCTTCGGCATCTCTGTCAGCCCGGCTTTTGCGAAGATATATGCAGTATTTTCCTTCCATATTGATGCCTCCTATGGTTGGTAATCGATAGACAATTACATCATTAATGATATTGGTATTACTAATTATAATATCTGTTTGGAGTTGTTATACCTGTATTTTTGAAAGAAGAGCTTCCTGCAGGATTTGAGAAAAATTTAAGTCCATAGCCATAGCTGCTTCGTTTAACCATTCAGGAATAGTAAGGGTTTTTTTAACTGATTTGCTGTTATACATTTTTCTATATTCTAAAGTATCACAAGCTATATAATTTATAAATTCACCTTCGGAGAGTGGAATGTTAGATTCTTTGGAAGGGGAAGGGATTTCCCGGCCATCTTTTTCGTAACCATAAAGGACAAGTGCCAGGACATCTTCTGCCATGTTAAGTCCATCGATCATATCATCACCACAGGTATAGCAGCCTTCCAAATCAGGAAATTTGATGGAAAAGCCACCATCATCTTCAGGAGTGAAAATTGCCGGATAAGCATATTTTGCCATAATTATTCATAAGCTCCTTTCTTTTTGTGAAGATTGCAGGGAATTACTTGATTCCAGCATCTTCTATAATGCTTTTAAGGGTTTTAGTCTTTACTTCATCTTTATGCCGTGGAACTGAAAATTGCCTGTTAGTTATTGGGCTAAACCATATGTCATGGCTTCGTCCGTGACGGATAAGATAACAGCCATTCTTTTTAAGTATTTTGAGCAACTCTGAGGTTTTCATGTGTACTCCTTTCTTTCTATGATTGATTATAACACGTATAAATACGTTTAGCAATAGAAGTGATAAAAAAGTGATAAAAAGTGATAAAAAACTAATAAAAACTTGACAAAATGTGTTATACTATATGTACTATCTTACTGTTTGATAAATATATTTATATGGGAGGTGTTAGGATGAATAAGGAAATGAGAAATATTATAAACAATTTGACTCAAGATATTATAAGTTTATTTGACATCCAGATTCCCATCACAAATATGATAGATGTAGTGACAAAGTTAGGTGGAATAGTTATAGAAAGTGATGAGATAGGGTTGTATTCTGATGGATATATTGAAAAAAATTTGAGTAAATCAATTCAATCAGATTATAATTTTACTATTGTAATTCCCAGTAATCAGTCAGATAATCGACAAAATTTTACTATTGCACATGAATTAGGTCATCTTTTTTTGCATATGGGCTATTATATTGATGAAGAACTTTGGTTATCTGATAATAATATGAGTTTTAACCGAATGGGACATTCAGAAACAGAGTTACAGGCAAATGAATTTGCTGCAGCATTGCTTATGCCTAAGAAAGAGTACAAGAAGATTTTAGATAAAAACACAGTAGGGAATACTGCATATACTTCAAAAATAGCAGAATATTTTCACGTATCTGTAGATGCAGCATCTAATAGGGGAAAGTGGTTAGGATATTTAGCATGGTAGATAAGGAACCGATTGTAAAACAAGAACTAATTAAATATAAGGAGATAGTTAACAATCAAAAAAAGAAGCAAACAGCACTTGAAGTGAAGTCAGATTCAACTGAGCCTGATGAGGTAATTTTAGATAGTGCTGTTTTGTTCTTTTCTTATGATATTGTAAATTCTTCTGCATACAAAACAATAAATTATTATGGATGGTCTATTGTATTACATGAAATAATAAGAAAATTGCGTGATAAAGTGAAGGAAAAAATCACTAGAGCTGAGGTTTGGAGAGTTTTTGGAGATGAAGTTGTTTTTATAGTAACTATATGTGATAATGATTCAGTTTTTGAATACATAGATTCCATATATGATATATTAATCTCTTTTTGTAATAGCATGGACGATGGAAAATTTTTTGAAGAAATATCAGGATTAAGCCTACAGTCTGTAGGCTTAATGAAATTACAAAATGTAGTGTCGTTACAAGCCACTGCATGGATTGCTGCAGTAACAGATCGAAAAAGAATTTCAGAATTGCATGAACCTATATGTGCAGAAAATATATACGAGGTTTTTGAAGAAAATAGGAATAACAGGTTTTATGAATTTATAGGACAGGATATAGATGCAGGATTTAGGATATCAGAGCAAACAAGGGAAAAGAGATTGGCGCTAAGTTTTGAATTAGCTTGTATTTTATCCCATCAAAAACAATATACAAAAAGATTACATATTGTTACATTCCGTTCTTTAAAAGGCGTATGGGGTGGCAATCTATATCCGATAATTTGGTATTATGACCAAGAGAAAAATGATAACCAAAAATTTATAAGAAGTTTTCCATTTGATGCTGTTGAGAAAGATGAAATATATAAGGAGTTTTTTGGAAAGAAAATATTTCCAGAATATATGTATCGGGATACTAAGTCAGCTTTAAAGAAAATATTATCTGATAGAAAAATGCAATATAAAATAGATCATATAACAAAAATAATAGAAGTAAACAATAGAACGGAATCATTTTTAAATGATTCTCGTTTAGAATTACATTGTGTGGCTGTTTGCTTTGATCATGATAATAAAGTGCTTGTTGCAAAACGTTATAATAGAAAATATTTAGATAATTGTTGGGAATGTGGATGCGCACAGGCTAATGCAAAAAAAACTCTTATTGAGAGTTTGCAAAATGAATATAATAAGGATTTTGGAATTGTAATAGAACCTATTGTATATGAAGATAGGATTGATAAGGAGCCTGTGCCGGTTGCTATGTATAAGATTGAAAAGGAAGAGGAATTGCATAAGGGAGTAATTGTTTTAGCAAAAATACTACAAGGAAAAGTAGTTATAGACAAGGGAAAACATTCAGAATATCGAATGATAACAGAGGATGAAGTTGAATCTTTGGATAAGGAAGAATGTGTTCCTGATTTAAAAAATACTCTAAAATTGGCATTTAGTAGATATAAAGAATGGGGGAATATTAAATGACAGATAAGGAAGATAGGGTAAAATTTTATGAAAAATCTTTAGATAGAGTAAATTATTGGCTTCAATTTGCCGAAACAAAACACGCTGCGTTAATAGCTTTTCTTATTGCAATTTTGGCAGTAGTATATAGTGGAAATAGTATTACAAATATTTGGTATCGAACAATATTAACAGTAGGATATGCTATATCATTAGCAATTTCAATGTTTTCATTTATACCAATATATAAATTTGACATTAATATTAAAGCAGGAGAATATTTAGAAAAAGATAATATAATATTTTGGGGAGATATAAGTAAATACTCATTATCTGATTATATAAAAAAGGTAAACAATGATATTTTTTCAATAGATAATACGAATTGTTCTAAAGAGGAAAAATTATTTTCAGAAGAGATTATTATTAATTCAAGAATAGCAAATAGAAAATATTTACTATTTAAGTACGCATTATATATAGCAATATTTTTTACTATTTTATTTCCAATATTTTTGATTATTATTGCTTGAGTAATAAATCAAGGTCTGCATTAAGTAGGAGCAACCAGTTTTTGATAAATTTGTCAATTTATTATTCTCTTGATGATAAACAGGAATATATTACAATATTAACGCTAAAGTACAATTTTTGTCCTTTAGCGTTAAAAAAGAACCGTCTACTTATTAAGTGACGGTTCTTTGAATTTATTCTAAAGTATCACAAGCTATATAATTTATAAATTCACCTTTAGAGAGTGGAATGTTAGATTCTTTGGAAGGGGAAGGGATTTCCCGGCCATCTTTTTCGTAACCATAGAGGACAAGTGCCAGGACATCTTCTGCCATGTTAAGTCCATCAATCATATCATCACCACAGGTATAGCAGACTTCCAAATCTGGAAATTTGATGGAAAAGCCACCATCATCTTCAGGAGTGAAAATTGCCTGTTAGTTATTGGGCTAAACCATATGTCATGGCTTCGTCCGTGACGGATAAGATAACAGCTATTTGAATTGATATATGATGCGGAAACTTTGAACATAAATTATTTTTTTATGTGACTAATGAATCTGGGTTAATTGGTAATGACCAGGAATTTCCAAGCTATCAATAGTACATGGAACGTGAAAGAAGGTGATGGGTATGGAAAGTAAAGCTTTACAATTGTTAGAAGAAAATGACATGAAACTGGGTGAAAAAGAAACTCTTTTGCAACATTTGGCTTGTGCAAAGAAAATGGCGTTGGATAAGGTTACAAGGATTTGGAGGGATAGTGGTAAAGTCCTGTGTGTGGAATATGGCGATGCCTGTTGGTTTCACTACGACGGACAAGGGAGTGGTATTGATGATGGTAAATAATAGATGTTGAGGCTGTAAGGAACTCATAACATAATTAACTCATATACTGAATTAAATGAATCAGAAAGGCGGAGGAGTTATGGCTAAAACAGAAGTAAAAAAAGGAAATATTGTTTTAGATACATATATAGACAACTGCCATCTTCTGGTTAACGATGCTTATATTCTTACAGATGAAAAGGAGATACAGAAGCAGCTAAAAAGAGCTGGGGAAATTATATGGAATGGTATTCCAAAAGTAAAAAAATAGAATTTTGCTGTGCTATCGGCATGACGGGCAATTATTCCCACCCTATTATATATACCCCCTGTATAGTGTTAATTGTTGAATATAAGGTATCTCTTGCGTTTTGGCTTTATAGTAAACGCATGTATTTTATGCGTTTACTATAAGTCCTCAATATCAAAGCTTTCTGTTTTCAAATCACAATAATGTCTGCCCTTTATTGCAGTAAATTTTAATACACAGTAATCTGGATCAGTTACGCCCTGCTTATAATACATGGTATCCCCAGTACGCCAAATTTCTTGCTTTGTTTTATCGTCCTGCAAGACTTCCATTGTACCAGTTAGCATAATGCCCTCATATTTGAAGCGTCCCTTGCTGAAAAAATAAATACTTGCCTTTGGATTTTTTATAAACTGTTGCGAGCGCATAGCGGATGTATTCGTTGTAAAATAAAAACAATTTCCCTCAATCTTGCGTGGTACAAACATTGCTTTTATATTAGGGAAACCATCTTCATCTACGGAAGCAATAAATGATATTTTTTGTTTTTTAATAAATTCAATAATATGTTCTCTTGTTTTCATTGGAAATTATCCTCCTCATAAAAATTATTAGTTTGTATGTAGATTTTCAATCAAGGTTTTAAGTATTCGGGCAAGATACCATTCAAATTGTCTTTGCTCTTCTTCTGAAAAGCCTTGATAGAATAATACATTCATCTGCTGAGATACCATTTCATATTTTTCCTGTAAAGATTTTGCATACTCAGTGAGTGACACAATCATTTGTCGGCGATTGTGTGGGTTAATATTTCTTTCTACAATTCCCTTATTTACCATTCCATTTATTACAACAGATACAGTATTTTTTGCAAGAGAGGTTTTTTCACTTATTTCACTAATCGTAAGATTATCTGTTTTCCATAGAATAAATAAAATTCGTCCCTGCCCACCACTTATTTCAATACCGTTTTCAAGTAGTAACCGTTCAAAAATCCTATCTTGAAGTTGTTTAATTTGTGTAATATAAAATCCACCTTTCGTTTCCAAATATGTCACCTCAATTCCTATTAGAACATTTCTATATAGAACATTATAATAAATAAACTTTGGAAAATCAATCTCTAAATTTAAATGTTTCCAAATATTTCAACTTTATATAAAACTTTGTTACTATTCATGGCTGATTTTAGAAAATAATCACCCTCTTACGTGCAAGCACGACAAGTTTGACTATTTCGGCGAGGTAAGTATTTAGCCTGCCATTTGTGGGAAGATTGATTTCATATGCAACAACTCTTTTTCTGTATGGTTTGGTTTCTGCGGGGCATCTGCAAGCAATGTATCAGCAGATTTATGTAATCCAGGACAAATTACTTGTCCTGGCCGGGATTGACAGGGTAGCCATTCCCTTGTGCATCTGTTGTGATTTCATTCAGATGTTCGTTTTTTGTTTTATGCTCCTTCTTTAAGGTGGTGCTTCCTTCCCAGACACCTTTCGGGGCAGTGTGGATTGGTTTGTCTTTTTCTGCTTGCTTCATAGATACCTCCCAATAATTTGATTCATTTAGGAACTGTAAATAAATTAAATGAACAAGTTGTGAAGAATGTTTTTCCGGGTGCAAAGAAAAAAACGTAGGCGTAGTGAGCTACGGCGAGGCTTTTTGATGCTGCAATCGAAAAAACAGGCAGACAAGTTGTTTCATTTAAATATAGTAAACGCATAAAACGCAAGCGTTTTTTTCGTTTACTATATTTACAGATCCTTAGTATAACCAGAAAATAAAAAAATATGAGGAAAGGGACAAAACTTTGGAAGGCTGGCATAAAGCATATAAAAACGAACAGGAAGAGAAAGGGTTAAAGCGGACAAAAGTAATCTGGATGAATTGCCAGATAGGGCATATATATAAGATTTTATTTAGGTTTCATCACCCAGCGGTTATCTGCAGGAAAAAATGTCATATTAATTTCCGTCAGATATCCTTCTAGTTCTGCAGTACATTCAAACCGGAAAAAATTAAATTTCTTTTCACACCAATGTACAGAAGTAATTTTAATTGTTTTATCATCATACTGGAAATAAAGGGGCTGTACGCCGCCCTTTGCACTAAAAGATGCGATTACAGGTACAATAAAGTTTGGTTCTTTATCCATGTCAAAGGATGATTCTTTTGGAGGTGTATAAAATGGCATGGGCGGCAGCTCCTTTCGAGATGATAAATAAATTATAGGAAAATGCAGTTACAAAATCAACGGACAATATATGGTAAAAAAATAACAAGGAAGGAAATTTAAGAAATTGGAGGAAGCCGGGTTTCGTTTCAAGGAACATGGAGGGAACCATGATACATATAAACGGGGAAGTGATACAGAACTGGTTCCTAGAGCGTGTTTGAAAATTCATTCCAGGAACTTTCAGTTCCTTACAATCTGCACTCCCCACTTTGCGCTATATTTGACTCAAATTTAGTCAATGTAGCCCGCTACACCTCCTAAATTTGAGCCAAATCTCCCACAAAGTGTGAAGCACATCTTGTAAAAAGCAATTTTCAAACACGCTCTAGTACAGTGTTGCATTAATTTTGAAGTAATAGGTGCTTGATATTTGTGTCAGGACAAGGCGGAGGAAGGAGGCAATGCGGTGGCATTGTTGACTGACGACAACGCTGTACTGGCGCAAAGAGCAGGCACATATTACTCGATTATTAATGCAACACTGTACTAGGCATAAGGAGATAAATGAGAATACAGCAAAAAGGATATTAAGGAAGTGGGGATTGAAGTAACCCCTGCCGTTTCCCAATTACTGTTAACAGAAAGGAATTGACTTTGAAGATGACGGGAAGGAACTTCCGGTACCTTCGGATTATGAAACAGTGATAAACAAGGCGAAAGAAGATACAGAGATTTTTGACTATACAAAAGGAATGCTGACATTAGTGGATGTAGATTTTACAGCATACCGTAAGAAAGTTTATAATAGAGCGGTTAAGAAGAATTGTACCATTCCATATTGGATGAGCGTTGAAGCAGAAAAAGAAGGAATTAGCTTTTCAAAGGGCGAGATGTGCAGGGGAAAGAGAAAGTCAATTGTTATTATTCACGGCGATTCTAAGCGTCATGCGAAAAACCATCCGTGAATAGTAACAGTCAATCTATTATTGCAGAATGATATAAGAAAAAATATTTACCTATGACCTACATGGGGATATACTTATGGGCCTCCTATGGCTGTGGCTCCAATCAATAAAGTTCGTCAGGTAGTAGAGTATGCAGTTACGGAGATACCCGTTGCAAAGATTAATCTTGGAATTCCAAATTATGGTTATGATTGGCCGCTTCCATTTGAACAAGGTGTTACAAAAGCGACTACTATTGGAAATGTGCAAGCGGTTCAGCTCGCTATCGAATATGGTGCGGTAATTGGTTTTGACGAAGTTGCACAGACGCCATATTTTCATTATATCGAAAATGGCGTGGAGCACGAAGTATGGTTTGAAGATGCAAGAAGTATACAGGCAAAGTTCAATTTGGTAAAAGAATTTTCGTTGAGGGGAATGGGTTATTGGCAATTGATGCGGCTATTTCTGGCAAATTGGGTTCTATTAGATAACCAGTTTATTATAGAATAAAAATAGTGAAATCTCTTCATAGTGTTACTTTTCACGGCGATTCTAAACATCATGCGAAAAACCATCCAGCTATGCCGTCTGGCGCTGCAAAACTAGCAGCTTTTGTTTTTCTTATGATGTTTAGAACAGCCTACATGCTAGTTTTAGAAAATAATCACCCTCTTACGTGCAAGCACGACGAGTTTGACTATTTTTTAAAACCAGCCGTGAATAGTAACACTTTATAGTTTATTATGGGGAGATTTTGTGCGTTTATTATTGTATTATTTCTGTTGTTATGATACAATATATGTAAAGAAAAAACTGAAATATGGTTATATAAAGGTACAGAGATAGAAAGAACATAGATTCGCATATTAGCGACACGCATGGCTTTAAGTGAGAAAGGAAATAAAATGGTAGAAGAGTTATGGAAAGAATTATCTTCCATAGATAGCGTTGAAGCAATTGCTCTTGGTGGTTCAAGGGCAGGAAGTGATTTTGATGAAAAATCAGATTATGATGTGTATATTTATTGTATTGATGAGATAACAGAGGATACCCGGACTACAATACTGCAAAAGTATTGTAGTCATATTGAAATTGGAAATCATTTTTGGGAATATGAAGATAATTGTACTTTAAATAATGGTGTAGATATTGATATTTTATATAGAAATCTGGATGAATTTGCAGAGGGTATTGCTGTGGTTGTGGAGAAATATCAGGCACAAAATGGATATACTACTTGTATGTGGCACAATTTATGCACCTGTAAAATTATATATGACAGGAATGGGCGGCTGACAAAATTGCAAAAAAAGTATAATATCAAATACCCAAAGCAATTAGGGAAAAATATTATTGACAGAAATATGAAATTGCTTCGCTATGCAATGCCAGCATATGAAGTACAGATTGCAAAAGCAGCAAAAAGAAATGATTTGGTTAGTATAAACCATCGGGTAACAGAATTTATGGCATCTTATTTTGATGTGATATTTGCAATAAATGGGTTGACGCATCCGGGAGAAAAACGATTGATAGAGCTATGTGAAAAAAGATGTCAGGTTTTGCCGGAAAATTTCCGGGAGAATATTGAAAAAATGTTTTGTGATATGTTTGCAAACACAGATTTTTTAAATAAAGATGTGGATAAGATAGTTTCTGCATTAGAGAAAATAGTAGAAAGATAACCTCCTGTATTTGATGGAAAATTGTTACTCAATGTCATTAATTTAAGAAATTTGGCTTATAATTTGTACAAGAAAATATCCGATAATTTATAATTTTTGTTTATAAGCCTCAATTTTAAAATGATTGAGTAAATGACATTTGTAGTGAAAAGTAACTGTAAATTTGCAAAAAGCTGTGTTCAGATGGATTTTGCAATTGACATAAACCATAGATTATATTATGATTTTTGTTAAAACTATCATATTCAAAAGAAGCACGTTTAAATAAGGAGAAATAAGGAAAAATGAAGGAAAAAAGAAGTAGTTTTACAGGCAGTATTGGATTTGTTATGGCGGCCGCTGGCAGTGCGGTTGGTCTTGGAAATCTATGGAGATTTCCATATTTAGCAGCGCAGTATGGCGGAGGCATTTTTATTTTGGTCTATTTGGCCTTAGCATTGACATTTGGGTTTACTTTATTAATTACAGAGATTTCTATAGGAAGAAAGACAAAGAAAAGTTCTATTTTAGCATATAAGAATCTGAACAAACGGTTTGGATTTTTAGGCTATCTGGCATATCTTGTTCCGTTGATTATTTTACCATATTATTGTGTAATTGGTGGCTGGGTATTAAAATATATGATTGTTTTTATTACCGGGCAGGGTACAGTGGCAGCAAAAGATAGTTATTTTACGGATTATATTGGACAAACTGCTTCTCCATTAATCTTTTTTTTGATTTTTTTGTTTTTAACGATGCTTGTAATTATCTGTGGTGTTCAGAAAGGGATTGAGCGTGTCAGCAAATTTTTAATGCCAATATTATTAGTTATTGCGGTTGGTGTTTGTATTTACGTTGTAACGATTCCAAATTCTGGAGCAGGAATTAAATATTATCTTTTGCCAGATTTTTCAAAGTTTTCGTTTAAGACTATTTGTGCCGCAATGGGGCAGCTTTTCTTTTCTATGAGTCTGGCAATGGGAATTATGGTTTCTTATGGTTCTTATGTTAAGGATGATGTTGATATAGGTGGGGCAGTAAATCAAATTGAGATTTTTGATACACTGATTGCTTTTCTGGCAGGATTTATGATTGTTCCTGCAGTTTATGTATTTAGTGGCGAAGCAGGACTTTCGACAAGCGGCCCTGGTTTGATGTTTATGACGCTTCCAAAGGTATTTGATTCTATGCCAATGGGAAATTTTATTGGAACCTGTTTTTTTATTCTGGTATTTGTAGCGGCATTGACAAGTTCGATTTCTGTAATGGAAGCAACTGTTTCTATGGCAATGGATCGTTTTAAGGCTTCCCGTAAAATGGCTGCAATTGTAATTTTCATTGTTAGCATTGCATTGGGGATTTTATCTTCTTTTGGAAATGGTATCTGGTCAAACATTAAGCTTTTGGGAATGGATTTTCTTACCTTTTTTGATTTTCTTGCTAACAGCATTATTATGCCGCTTGTGGCACTTGGAACCTGTATTTTAATTGGCTGGTTTAGTGGAACAAAGATTATTGAGGATGAAGTTACCAAAAATGGAGAAAAGTTTTTACGCCGTGGCGTGTTCCGTGTAATGATTAAATATGTTGCACCAGTATTTATGGTGATTATCCTGGTGTTCTACACATTGGCGCAATTTGGGATTATTTCATATTAAAGTGTTACTATTCACGATTGATTGTTCGCATGGTCCTTAGAATAGCCGTGAATAGTAACATTAAAATATGTTTGGAGGATAGAATGAATCAGAAACAGATTGACCAGGAATGGGGGTCTCTTTTAAAATCAGAAAAGATTTTTTTACAAAAAGCGTTTCCTATTAGGGAGGAAGCTCAATGGCAGAAAAAAGTTCAAAGGTATGTACCAGAGAAATTAGAAGATACGTTAAATAAAACTTTTTACAAAGCATTTGAACTGATTTTTGAAAAAGGAACTGTATGGATTGAAAAAACGTATGACAAGGAAAAGAAGGAGCAGGATTATAAAATTAATGAGTATGCCGCAAATCTCAGAGATAATGCGAAATCTGTTAAAGCATTTAGCAGGAAAGCAAGAAGCGGCAAAATTTTAAATACAGCAATTTCTACAGTTGAAGGTTTTGGAATGGGAATATTGGGGATGGGACTGCCTGATATTCCCCTGTTTCTTTCTGTTATACATAAAAGTATTTATGAGCTTGCGCTTGACTATGGCTTTAACTATGATACAGAAGAGGAACAACTTTTTATTTTAAAAATGATTGAAACAGCAGTACTTCATGGAAATGAATTGGTAAAAGGAAATGAAGAAATAGATATATGGATAGAGGAGAAAAATGCATTTTTGCCTGATAAGCAAGAACAAATGCAAAAGGCTTCTTATGCGTTATCAAAGGAACTTTTGTATTTAAAGTTTGTGCAGGGTGTACCGATTGTCGGAGTATTAGGCGGTATTTCTGATATTATTTATCAGAAAAAAATTACAGATTATGCTGCTTTGAAATATAAAAGGCGTTTTTTGAAAAAGATAAGAGATGGTGAGTAACTGATACTAGTACAACGAATAATAAGTATCAGGCAAGTTATATGGCTGATTATTTATTATTCGTTGTATAGGGTACAGAAGGGGGAATGAGGATGAAGTGTTGGGCAAAAAAATGGATAGCTGTACTAATGGCAGGAATGCTTGCAGTTAATTGTACAGGTTGTGGAAAGCCAGAAAAAGAACCAAAGCCGACTCCAAGGGCTACAGCAAAGGTGGATGAAGGAAATGCCAATGCAACAGGAAAAGGGGATAATCAGGCAGATATACCAATTATAGTTGCAAGTACGAAATTTTCAAAAAAATTTAATCCTTTTATTGCGTCAAGTGAGGCAGATAGGCAGGCAGTGGATTTAACACAGATTCCTCTGGTTGCAAATGACCGTGCTGGCCGATTGATTTATAAAGGGATTGATGGGGAATTACATCAGTATAATGATGAGAATTACACATATTATGGAGCAAGTAATTTAGTGATAAATTATGATGAAAAATCAGATACTACGATTTATCAAATTACGTTGCGAAATGATTTGGTATTTAGTAATGGGGAAAAGCTGACAATTGACGATGTTCTTTTTTCTATTTATGCATTTTGTGATACGAATTATAATGGTGATAGAAATTTAAAAAATATGCCGATTCAGGGGCTTTTGAATTATCAGGCAGATAGTACAAAGGCAGATAAATTTTCTAAGAAAGAGGTAAAAAAGTATATTAAAAAGAACCCAGAGAAATTGAAAAAATGGATAAAAAAGAATATTGCAGAAAAGGAAATAGAAGAAAAGGAAGCAGATAATTTAATTGAGCGTCAGGCACGGATTTTTATGGCAAGGGGAAAAGGAAAGAAAGTAAAAAGTATCTCAGGTATCAAAAAAATAAATGACTATGAAATGACAATTGTTACAAAAGGATATTCCAGAAAAATGTCAAAGGAATTACAGATTCCAATCTGCGCACTCCATTATTATGGCGATACTTCAAAATATAATGTGGAGAAGGGACAATTTGGTTTTAAAAGAGGTGATATTTCTTCTATATGTGCAAATAAAACGGCGCCAGTAGGAGCGGGAGCATATCGTTTTATTAAATATGAAGATGGGATTGTGTACTATACTTCAAATGAATTGTATTATCTGGGGTGTCCGAAAATTGCTTATCTGCAATTAAAGGATATGACGAACATTTTAAAGGAAACCCGTGCAATGCTATTGGAAAAAGCGCAGGAGACAGGACAGCGGGAAAATGCAGCAGAAAGTGAAAATGAGATAGGGGAGGAAGACAATTTTAAGAAAGAGGAAATAAATATTCTTGCAGAAGTGGCAGAATTAAAGGGAGGTTCTGTTGATGTTATATCGGGAAGTTTTAATGGAGAAGAGCTTGCCTGGATTCGTAAAGAAAATTCAAATGGAGAGCTTTCTGGTAAAACGATTAGTACACAGCCTGTAGGAAATGGAAGATATTATTATATTGGAATAAATGGTCAGAATGTTTCTGTAGGAGAATTAGCAGGAAGTGACGCTTCTAAAAATTTGCGGAAGGCATTGGCAACTGTTTTTAGCGCCTGCCGTAATGATTTGAAAGAGCAGGAATCAGATTTAATTCAGATTTTAAACTATCCTGTTGCGTCAGAATCCTGGGTTTCTTTAACAGAAGAGGATGATAATTATTCTGTGGCATATGGAAAAGATGCTTCAGGAAAGGAAATATTTGAGGAAGAAGATAATGAAGAAATTATTGATCTTGCAGTTCAGGCAGCGCTGCAGTATCTGGAACAGGCGGGTTATATTGTGGAAAATGGAATTATAAAAGAAGCTCCAAAAGGGGCAGATTTAAAATATACAGTATGGTTCGCAGAAGGGCAGGAACATGTATCCCAGATTATGACGAAGGCAGCAGATCTATTTGAAAAAATCGGAATTACGCTGGATATTCAAAATGTGGGAAGTGAGGCTGATTTGCAAAAGAAGCTGCAGAAAAATAAACAACAAATTTGGATTGGAAGCAGGGATATCAAGGATACCAATTTTGATATACTTTACAGTTCTGTGGCAAAAACAAATTGTTTTGGAATATCGGACAAAAAGTTAAATCATAGGATTAAAAAGTTAGATACTATGTTAAGTTCTTCTGACAGGAAAAATATTTATCAGAAGTGTTTTAATCGGATTTTAGACTGGGCGGTAGAAGTTCCAGTATGTGAATATAATAATCTTATGCTTTTTAGTTCTAATCGGATTGTTAATGATACCATTCCGGCAGATTCTACATTGTATTATAATTGGATAAATGAAATACAGAAGGTGGAAATGAAATAAAAATTTATTGTGGAAAGGGAAACATATGGATTTTAAAGTCGGAGATGTAATTAAAATGAAAAAAGCACATCCTTGTGGTACAAATCAGTGGGAAATTCTAAGGGTTGGTATGGATTTCCGATTGAAATGCCAGGGATGCAGCCATCAGGTGATGTTACCACGGAAACAGGTAGAAAAAAGCTTCTGTGGTAAAATAGAAATTGATTAGAAACCAAAGGGTATGTTGCTCCGTGGCCAATAGCAAGAATGTCATATATTAAAATTTTTATATTTTGACTTTGTAGTCTGGCAATGGTATAGTATTGTTGATAAGATTATAAAGCAATATTTTTTGGGAATTAATTATATGGAAAAAAGAAATGAGGTACTTAGAACTCGAATATTGATTGTTCCTTTTATAGTGGTTTTTTGTATTTTAGGGACAGTGGTTTTTTTTATTTCTAAAAAGATATCAAGGGAGATGTCTGAATCAGCAATTAACAATTTAAGTGAAAGCCTGGATTTGATTAGTAATACAATAGAGGTCATTTTAAAGAAGGAAGTTGAATTTCAAAAACTGCTTTCTCAGGAGATTGCAGGTTTAGAGAAACCGGAAGATTTTGTTCTTTCTTATGACAGAAATGACACAATGGTAAAGATATCATTAATATTATCAGGGGAAACAACGGGAATTTCCAATACAGGTGAGGTGTTTGCGGAGAAAGATTTGGATTTTTCATGGGGAAAGACAGTTGAAGACCTGCCGTTGTCAAAATCGTATGTGAACAGCATGGGGACATGGGCATATACGATAAAGTGTCCGGTTATAAGAAACAAGGAAGAGATTGCAACGCTCTATATAGAATATATTTATGACTCTTTTGAGGAAGCTCTGCCCAGTCAATTTTATAACAAGGAAGCAAAGCTTTATCTTATGGATGTGGATAGTGAGAGACTGGTATTAAAACCAAAAGGAATAGGGGAACGGGATGCAGGACATATAAGTCTGGAAGATTTTTATAATGCCAATAAAATTCTTGAGGGTAGTGTTCAGGAAAATGTTGCAAAGAATATAAAAGACGGAAAAGATGTTATGTTTTACCATGATATTCAGAATGAAGATTCCCTGATTTATATGTGGTCTGTCAATAAAGGGACAGAGTATATGATTGGATATGTGCCGGTTCGGGCAATACAGAGGGAAGGCAACGCCGTAAACCAAAACATAATGATTGTAGTGATTGTCATGATGGTTACATTTTCTGCTTGCTGTGCGTTTTACTTATTCTTTGAAAAACAGAATGATAAGATTCGAAAAGACAGAGAATCAGAGAGAGAACTTTATAATAAGCAATTAAAAGAGGCATTGCAGGCGGCACAGATTGCGAATAATTCCAAGACAACTTTTCTTGCAAATATGTCCCATGATATTCGTACGCCAATGAACGCTATATTGGGATTTGCTACTTTGCTTGCGAGAGATGTAAGCAATCCAGAACAGGTTCGGGAGTATACGAAGAAAATTACTGCTTCTGGCCAACATTTGCTGGGTCTGATTAATGATGTTTTGGATATTTCCAAAATTGAAAGTGGGAAGGTTGTACTCACGATTGGAGAGTTTGCATTGAAGGATATGATTTCTTCTATTGATGCTATTATCCGCCCTGCGGCAAAGACAAAGAATCAGAACTTTGATATCACGGTTACAGGAATTAAGCATGAGAATTTGATTGGTGACGAGACAAGGCTTAATCAGATTTTGATTAATCTTCTTTCAAATGCAGTAAAATATACACAGGAGGGGGGAGATATCTGGCTTCGTATCATTGGATTGAAGCAACGTTCCAGCCAGTATGAGCATATTCGGATTGAGGTGGAAGATAATGGATATGGAATGACACCGGAATATCTGGAAACTATTTTTGATGCCTTTACCAGAGCAGAGAATAGTACAACGAATAAGGTTCAGGGAACAGGTCTTGGTATGGCGATTACGAAGAACATAGTGGAACTCATGGGAGGAACTATAGAAGTTACAAGTGAAGTAAATATAGGAAGTCGGTTTGTTGTTGAATTGGAATTTCGTATTCCGGATGTCAAAGTGGATGGACAATTTTGGAAACAGAGAGGTATTTCTCGCATTCTTGTAGTGGATGATGAAGAGGATAACCGTGAGTCTGTCCGGTTGCTCATGGAAGATATGGGGATATGCGTAGATTTAGCATGTGATGGAGAAGAAGCTTTACGTTTGAGAAAAAGCGCCTATGAAGCCGGGGAAGATTATCATGTAATTCTTCTGGATTGGAAGATGCCAGGGATGAATGGTGTTGAAACGGCAAGGTTGTTGAGTAAAGTTGCTCCAGAACATATTCTAACTCTGCTTTTGACTGCATATGATTGGGATGGGATTCAAGAAGAGGCTGTTCAGGCAGGGATTGATGGATTTCTTCCAAAGCCATTTTTTGTGTCCGCTTTTAAGGAAAAAATTCTTGAACTTTTAGAAGAACAGGAAATGGAGAAGGATTCTGAGGCAGATGCAGAGGAAGGCTGCATGGAGGGACGACATTTTCTTGTGGTAGAAGATAATGAAATCAATTCAGAAATTTTATCAGAGATTTTGCGTATAGAGGGGGCATCTTGTGAGGTTGCAGAAAATGGACAGCTGGCAGTGGAGCATTTTTCACAGGCGCAGCCGGGGAGTTTTGATGCAATACTGATGGATGTTCAGATGCCAGTAATGAATGGATATGAAGCTTCACGGGCAATTCGGGCATTAGACAGGGAAGATGCGGGACAGATACCAATTATTGCGATGACAGCGAACGCATTTGCAGAAGACGTGAAAGATGCCATAGATGCTGGCATGAATGCCCATATTGCAAAGCCAATAGATACAGAGTTGCTAAAAAGGACGATAAAGCAGTATTTAGAATAAGATATTCACTTAAAGGCTGGGAAAGTGTGCATTATGAAAAAAGGAGAAATATATGAAAAGATGTAAGAAGAAAATGGCGGCAATTTTATTAACGGTATCCATGGCTCTTATGGCAGTTGCGTGTGGGCAGAATGAGACAACTGGTGAAAAATGAGGAGAAGAAAAAGCAGACAGTTGTTTTGTTTGCACCAATGGAGAGAACAAAAGCAGATGCTAAGAATGTTGCCAGAACAGCGTTTGACAAAACGATTATCATGGCTGAGGAAAAATTGGATGTGACAGTAGAATATAATACTTATACAGCTAAGGATTATCAGGAAAAATCCTATGATGATGTGGCGCTTGAACGGATACAGAATGATATGGATGATTTTTATCTGCTTAATCCGGATGTTCTACAGAAAATGGGAGAAAAAGGAAAGCTGGCAGATTTGTCTGGTCTTGATTGTGTGAAAAATCTGAGGGAGGTTGTCAAAACAGCGAATACAGTAAATGGAATGCTGGTCGGAATACCGCAGGAAGTAGTAGTTTATGGATTGTTCGTGAACAAAGATATGTTCGACAAATATAAGATTGATTTGCCAAATACACCAGAGGAATTTCTGGAATGTTGTAAGATATTTAAGGAAAATGGGATAGAAACACCAATTGGAGCGAATCGGTGGTGGTTGGAAACTTTCGTTTTTGCACAGGCATATGCGGATCTTTATAATGGGGATAATACGGCTACAGAGATTGAAGAGTTAAACAGTGGAAAGCGTAAATATAGTGATTATATGCGTAAGGGGTTTGAATATTTAAAAAAATTGATTGACTTGGGTTATATTGATGCTAAAACAGCTTATACATATGAAGCCATTGATGGGGAAGGAGCCGATTTTCTAGCACAAAAGACACCGATTGTTATGGCATATTGGGGAGCTGCCAATGCTGAGACGGCTTATGGAAACCCGGATTTTAATATGCAGGTAATTGGTTTCCCAAGCGATAGGGGACAGATGCCAGTTATGTCTATGACGGGTGTGTCAGCTCTGGCAAATTCTGAGCATCTGGAGGATACTTTAAATGTTCTGGAGGTAATTCTTTCTGATGAAGCGTTGCAGGTGTATTCGGAAACAAATAAGGTAATATCACCTTCTAAAAATGTTGAGGTGGATTGTATTCCGGCGTTAAAGCCTTTAAATGATCTGGTAAATGAAGGGACATATGTTCTTGCCAGTAATGCGGGTATGAAGGTGGAGCAGTGGGGAAATACCTGCTTGATTGTGCGTGAACTGTTGAATGGTGCGTCCGTAGATGAATGCATGGCAAAATTTGATAAGCTGCAAGAAGAATAGCCGTAATAGTAACAGTTTTGGAAAATTTGCAGTTATCGACAGACAAAGTTAGTATGTTTCTTTTAACAGGAATATGCTAAATACATTGCCTTGGTTGTTTAGGTTTCCAACCTTTATATAGCCGCCCTGCTCTAAAATGATCTGACGCGCCAGGTACAGCCCTAACCCTACTCCTTCTTTTATAAGAGCAGCATTTTTTCCACGGTAGAAGCGGTTAAAAAGTTTTGGATAGTCTTCTCTGGAGATAGGTTCACCATAATTTATCACGTCAATTCTGATATATAACTCATAAGCAGATATTTTTACCTGAATTGGTGTTCCTTCTTCTCCATATTTTACTGCATTATCTAAAAGATTAAAAATTGCTTCTTCAGTCCAGTGCCTGTCATAAAAAGCCTGAATATCCTGCCTGCCTTCCAGACAGACTTCATTTCCATGCTGCTTTGCCTTTAAAGATACTTCGTCAATTGCAGAGAGTATAGTGGGTAAAACAGGTTGCTTTTCAGGAACCAGTTTTCTCATATTTTCTTCCAATCTTGCTGTTTTTGTAAAGCCGTCTGCAAACCAGCCGAGCTTTTCTATTTGGGCATTAATGATTTCACCGATATCAGCTTTTTCTGCCTTTGGCAGATTGTCCTGCATCAAAAATCCTGAGTATATTTGAATATTTGTAAGCGGTGTATTTACCTGATGAACCAAATCTGCTACAAGCCCGCTCATCTCCTTTCTCATTTTTTCCTCATGTTCCCTCGAACTGTCCAGAATCTGATACAGTTTCATAATCTGCATTTGAAATTTACTGAGCAGGGATTCTTCTTCAGTTGAAAAGTTTTGGATCGCCTGTCCGTCGATCATACACTGAATGCAGTCATCTACTTTCTGCATAATATGATTTACATTTTTGGAAATTATCTTGTAGGCAAATGAAAAAATACCTAGATTACAGATCCCATAAAGACATACAAAATCAAGGGAAGCTTTTTTACTCCAGATGCCCCAGATAGCAAATGATGCCATAGATAAGAACCATGCCCCCGCTGCTGCAAAAACGATTGTATTTACTTTTTTTCTATCATCTTTCATCTCTGTCACTCCATTTATATCCAATACCAAATACATTTTTAATCCACCTTGGCTGTTTCCTGTCATCCCCAATTTTTTCCCTTAATCGTGCAATATTTACACTAAGTGTGTTTTTATCTACAAAATTCCCATCAATATCCCATATTCTCTCTAACAGAACTTCCCATGTAAGTACCTGGTTTCTGTTTTTTATAAAAAGTTCTATAAGCTTTACTTCTGTTTTGCTTAATGGTATAGCTGTGCCGTTTTTTATTAACATTTTTTCCTGGAAATCGTAAATAAACTCCCCAGTATAATATCTGGATTCTGATTCCAGATGACTGCGGTTAAGAACTGCTTTTAAACGCCTCATAAGCAGCGGGATAGAAAAAGGTTTTGTCACATAATCATCTGCTCCCGCATCAAACCCTTTAATCATATCAATTTCTGTATTATGGGCGGTAAGAAAGATGACCGGGATATTGGAAGATTTCCTTAGTTCCTTTAGATATTCCCTGCTATCACCATCTGATAGTGTCACATCCAGAAGTAGGGCATCCATAGAAGAAAGGGGTAACATACTTAACCCTTTCAGGCTGTCCGTTGCCTCTGCCACATATCCTTCTCTTGTCAATGCATAGACAATTCCATTCCGTAAAGCATCATCATCTTCAACAATTAAAATCCGGTACATCCTTCTACCTCCATATTTAAGAATACCACCGATAATCTTACTCCGTTTCCCTCAGCCGCTCCACCACTGTTTTCTTATTTAGGGCACTTGTCAGGATATAACTGGTAAGAAAGACCACAAACATACCTGCAGACAATGTCAGGAAACAGGATAGTACAAATATAAACGGTTCAAACCCGGTAATCATAATGGATGCCAGCATCTTTGCAGCAGGAAGGCTGAGCGGACTGATCAGAACTAAGCTGATCAGCACCATTTTTATACCATTTCCACATATTCTGACCATCATCTGGTACTTTGTCATGCCAATTGACTGCATTGTCGCAAATTCAATTTTTCTTGATAATACATCGGTTACTATCGTATTTAAGATATTTGTCAGCCCGATAAATGCAACAATCAATCCCATGACAAGTCCGATGTATATTCCTTGTTCCTTTTTCGTTTGTTCATATATATTCGTTTTGTATCTGGAGTTCACTTGTATCTGTGGATTAAAATTATTCTCTATCACCTTCTCTATGGCGCTTTGTTCCATTCTCTGGTTTCGTCCGAGTGTGTTTAGATGCAATGAACCTATCATTTTCTTTGCGCTCTCTCCATAAATTTCCTTGAATGTATTGTTGGAAATGACAAACTGGATTGGGAGAGATATCTCGCCAGCATAATTATCTTCTTTTCTGCCTACAACCGCCATAACCGTAAAAGTTTTTGTATGGTATTCCCTATGTGTGAAATCCCAGAAAGAGAGAGTGATTTTTTCTCCTGCCCTCATTCCATAATTCAAATAATCTTTTTTAACTGTATTGTTATATGGATGATAGATAAGATAATCACCGGAAGCAAATAGATTAGCGTCCAGTTTTCCATCCAAAACATTTATATTCTGTGCTTCCATATCTAGTGCTCCTGCGTCCATCCCAAGAATCCCTGTTGCATACCGTCCATCTTTTATATGCTCTTCCACTGTCAGTTTCGATTTTTTAAATTCCTGCTCCATAACCTCTTTAAACCGTCCATCAAATTTGACTTCACCTGTCGATATGCCGTAAAATCCGTTCGATGCTTCTTCATCATTTACGTTTCGGGCATAGTAAAACAGATAGCTTTCTTTTACAAAATCAAGGTTACGGATATCGTTTATCAGCTTTTCTGGCATTGGCTCATATGCCTCATTCATTGGCTGAATTGTATGCCATTGTTTAATAGTAAAGTCTGATTCGTTTATCCTGTCTATTTTCCAATCTGTATCATATCCAATAAATACAGTAAACAGCATACAGAACAGAATTCCCCCTAAGGAAAAAGAAATTACGGCAAACACTGTTTTCTTTTTGCCGGAAGACCGGAACCGGGAAGCTTCTACAGGGGATATCTTTTTTGCCAGAGAGACTGCCTTTTTGCTACTAATCCATACTGTGACAATGGAAAAAAGTACAGACGCAATTGCTGCAATTAATAACGGGGTATCGGTCCTGTAAAATTGTGAATAAGAAAATCCCTGCATTTTAAAGAGACGTATGACAAGAAAATTCAGTCCTGTACCTGCAAAACTCCCCAGAATAATTCCGATTGCCCCTAAACGGCGTATCTGCCATCCAAGCATCATGCTAATCTGTTTTTTTGTCATTCCAATAATTTTCATATTTCCGATAAAACGTATATCATTTACAACAGAAATATAAAAAATATTGTAAATCAATAAGAAACCACACACCATAATCAGCAATAAAAGAAGGATAGTGCTCATAATTTCTGTGGAAATATCTCCTGATATAGTTATAAGTGCACCTTTTCCATCTACTTTGTCACATACATCACCTATTTTTTCGTTTAATTCTGATTCTGAGGTAAATTTTGTCACATCAGCAAATTTGACATAGATGACACTTTGAGCATCCTCCAATTCCGGATTATAGGTATCTGGAAAGGTTTCTACCGTATAAATTTCTTCATAATTTTTCAGCATTTCCAATGGGTTATCATAAATTCCACTGATTGCCATGTCAACAGGTAATTCCGCCTGTTTTCCGCCTTGTAGTACAATCAGGTTTAATGTTATTTTTTGTCCGGCTGCAGCTTTTCCCATTTTCTTAGCGAGGGTATCAGATATCAAAACCTCTTCTTCATTTTCCGGATAGTTTCCACTTATCAAATTCACATAATGATGTCCATAATATTCTTTATTAACAGCAAGGAATTTAACCTCATTCCCAGCAAATTCCTTATTTCTTGGGGTTCCCTGCATGCATGGTCTGGCAATATCCGCCCATTCGACCTGTGATTGTTCCCGTACTTTATCAAGTGTATTCATATCCCCATAGATACCTAAAACATTTGTACCAGGACCAGGTTTTATATCGGATTCCGTCAAAATCGCATCCACCGTGCTGATGCCTGCACCACAGATTACTGTAATCAAAATGGTGGTCAGGGCAATTGCCAGACATGCCATGATATTCCGCAGCTTGTGAACTTTCATAGTTTCCTTTGCAATCTCAAAGGGCATATCTTTATTCATATTTTCAAACATTACCATCACCTCCGACAATTTTTCCATCCTCTATATGGATAATCCGATCGGCAAGCTGGGCAATCTCTTCGTTATGCGTTATCATTATAACTGTCTGGTTAAATTCCCTGCTGGTAGCCTTTAGAAGTCCCATTACTTCATGGCTTGTCTTAGAATCCAGATTCCCTGTCGGCTCATCTGCCAGAATAAGCGCTGGCTTTGCGGATAAAGCCCTTGCAATCGCAACTCTTTGCTGCTGTCCGCCGGATAATTGGTTTGGATAGGACTTCAATTTATTTTCGATACCCAGAATAGAAGCAATCCGATGGATGTAACCTTCATCTACTTTATTGCCATCCAGCTTTATAGGCATAATAATGTTTTTATAACAATTCAATACTGTCACCAGATTATAGTTTTGAAACACAAATCCTATTTTTCTTCTTCGGAATATTGTAAGCTCATCAGGCTTCATATCTGAAATTTTTTGGCCTTCTATTATAATTTCTCCATTATCAGGAGTGTCCAGGCCTCCAATCAGATTCAAAAGAGTTGTTTTGCCTGAACCACTGGTACCCACGATTGCTACAAACTCGCCTTTCTCAACAGACAGGCTGCTGTAATCTACTGCCCTTATCAAACTTTCATCCTGACCATAATGTTTCACCAGTTCTTTTACTTCGAGTATTTTCATAATTATCTCACTCCTTAACTTATTATAAAATTGATACTTGTATTTAAGCAAGGTTTTCTTACAAATTTCTTACAAAGAGATTTCCCTTGGCGTTATTCCCTTATATAGAATAGTAATACAGTAAATGCTGTTGCCGTGGGAAGAAAATAAAAAAAATCTTGCACTACCATCGCAAATATGGTACAATCCCGTCTTTGACAGTGTATAGACAGCAAAAAGCCGTTACATCCTTATTT